>DASYHQ010000026.1 GCA_035998445.1 Tepidisphaeraceae bacterium
GTGAGCATGCTCAAGCGGAACCTGGGCCCATTCGTCGCCGCCCGAACCGACCGCACCCGCTCGGCCGACGTAATGCTCCGCGTGCTGACCCACAATCTGGCCTTGCTGATGCGCTTACTCAGAGAGCTTTTCTACGGAGCCGGACATCTCTCAAATTCCCATTTGAGTGAGGTCCCCTGATCTATTCCCCCTTCTCCGCCCCCTCACTTGCCGGCGTCTTGAGCTGGTGGCGGTACAAGGACCGCACAGCCGGCCCAGCCAGCGACGGCAGTTTGGGGGATCTCAAGGACGTCCTCGGCCTTGGCCTCACGGCTGAAAATTGAAAGCGTCGAACCCTTTCCGTCATTGTAGCCGAACCGGCCCCCCCTGATCGGCTTCCAGCCCTTTAGTTCAGGTATTTTCGCGCCGGACCCAATCGCAATATACACATCGCCCGCCTGCTTCACGGTAATTTTTATGCTGGCCGGCTGACCTCCTGCCGTCTGCGTATAAGACCAGCCCTCAAAGGCTGCGGGGATGTCGCTCCATACATAGTTACGATTCGAGAACGCCTTCGAATTATTGGTGAACGGTGCTAGTTTGAAGCCCGCGCCCTCGACTGCAATTGCTGCGACGCTTTCTATCACGGATTTTTGAAGCGACTTCCGCAATGCGTCCGTTTGCTCCTTCGCGACCTTCGCCGCCTGGTCGGCAGCGTTCGCCCCTTCAAGATTTCCGGCGACGATCATCTGTCGTCGAACCTCGGCAGCCGCCATGATGAAGACGTCATGTGCAGCCAGTTGACGCTTCACATAATCCACGCGCGCCGATTCTAACTCCTGATCTCGAGCCTGCGTCGCCTTGACAAGCGCCTGCGGCAACTCCGCGGCGGCTAGGGTCGTCTCTATTGGGACGAGCAACACTACGAAGAGTTGGACGTAACGCACTTTCATCATCTCCGAATTAAGGCGGACACGGAAAAGGGGATAGTTACATGTTCTCGGCCTTCCTCGAACGCCCCGCGCTTCACACTCCGCGTGCTTCTATGTCCATCTGCTTCACGAGTTCCTCAGCGCTCCACTCGGGCAGCAGCGTGTCGCGCTCGGCGGTGTAATTGAGGGCGCTTCGCTCGAACTGGTGGATGAAACGCACCGCGTTGACCCAGCCGAGCGAGCGCACTAACGCTTCAAAGCCGCGGGAACGGAGTTCGACGGGTTCGAGTAGTTGCGTCATATCGATAGCTCTCCGGCGCACGCCAGGATGGGAAGCACGCGCGTTCGAATCTTATCGCCATGACGCGTCGCGATGGCGATCAACCGATCGTCGGTCGAGGCGAAGACGTTCGCTCCGGCCGCTTCGGCTCCGGCAACGTGAAGGGCATCGAAGCTCTTCCAGCCCAAGGCCATCAGTTCGCCGATCCGGTCTTGGAACGTCTGCGGTTCATTGGGCCGCCAGAGGGGGACGGCCGTCAACCATTGCTCGACGCGCACGGCTCGCTCGCGCACCGGGTTGAGCCGGTTCTCCAATGCGAGCGCCGTCGACCGCACGAACTGCACGTCATCGCCTTCCATCGCGAGCAGGCCGAGGACGGCCTCGGTCTCCAGCCGGATGCGCGGCTGAGACTGATCGTCGAACGGCCGCTTGAGGCAACACATGTCCAGATAGATGAGCATGGCCTACGGCATCTTAACCGCGATGGCCCCTCCCGTCGCCCCATTGCCTGTCGTGCGAGCTTCCAGTGCCCACGAAAAGACCCCGGTAACTTACGCCACCGGGGTCTCGTCTTTCGCTCACGTTAACTCGATCTCACTGCATCGTCCCGAATAACCGGGGCGAGGTTAGCTGCCCGCCTGGGGGCTGAGGTCGAGGTTCATGATGTCTTCCTCGCGGGGGCCGCGGGCGACAGGTTCCTGTTCGATCAAGGCCGGCGGCTCGGCCAGGTGCTTGATCTGCAGGTTCAGGTGCGGCTGGAAGGCGGTGCCGGCCGGGATCAGGTGACCCAGGATGACGTTCTCCTTCAAACCGACCAGCGTGTCGACGGCGCCGGCCAGGGCGGCCTCCGTCAGCACCTTCGTCGTTTCCTGGAAGCTGGCGGCGCTGATGAACGACTCGCTCTGCAGCGAGGCCTTGGTGATGCCCAGCAGCAGCGTCTTGCCGCGGGCAGGACGCGGACGCTTGGTCTTGGCCGGTTCCTTGCCGGCGGCCTCAAGGCCTTCGTTGGCGTCCTTCAGCTCGGCCTTCAGGATGACGTCGTGCTCGTTGTAGTCGCTGTCGCCTTTCTCGACGACCTTCAGGCTCTGGGCGACGGCCTCGTTGGCGGTGCGGAAGCGGAACTTGTCCACGACCTCGCCGGGGAGGAACTTGGTGTCGCCCGGATCCTCGACCTTCGTCTTGCGCAGCATCTGGTTCAGGATGGTCTCAATGTGCTTGTCATTGATCTTCACGCCCTGGCTGCGATAGACGTTCTGCACCTCGGTGAGCAGGTACTGGTACAGCGCCTCCTCGCCCTTAATGCGGAGGATGTCGTGCGGGATGATCGGCCCGCGGATGAGCGGGTCGCCGGCCTCCACGTAGTCGCCGGCGTGAACCTGAAGTTCGCGGTCCTGCGGGACGTGGTGTTCCTTTTCCATGCCCGTCTCGTTGCGGATCATGACGGTCATCTTGCCGCGACGGCGATCCGAACGCAGTTCGACCAGACCGCTGATCTCGGCGAGCACGGCGGGATCCTTCGGCTTGCGGGCCTCGAAGATCTCCGTGACGCGGGGCAGACCGCCGGTGATGTCCATCGTGCCGGCCGATTCCTTCGGCTGACGGGCCAGGAGCTGACCGGCCTCGATGCGCTGGCCGTTGCCCACTTCGATACGTGCCTTGGCGGGCAGGTAGTGGAAGTCGAGGATCTTGCCGTCGTTGCCCTCGATCGTGATGCGCGGGTGGCGTTCACCCTTGTGTTCGATCACGACCAGCTTGGCCCCGCCGCCACCCTCGCTACCGGCGCCCTTGCGCTCTTCCTCGAGGCGGGCGGTCTCGCCTTCCTCGATGTCCTCGTAGCGGACGATACCGGCCTTCTCGGCCAGAATCGGCGTGATGTGCGGATCCCAGACCACCAGCTGCTGGCGGGCCTTCACCTTCTCGCCATCGGCGGCCATGACGGTGGCACCGTACGGCACCTTGAACTTCTCGATCTCGCGCCCCTTGGCGTCCAGGATCGCGATTTCACCGTTGCGCTTCAGCGCGACCATCTTCTTGTGACCTTCGGCGTCGTTGATCGGCACCGCGTTGATGTCGCGATGCTGAACCGTACCGCCGGCGATCGTCTTGATGTCGTTCTCGATCAGCGAACCGGTCGCGACGCCACCGGTGTGGAACGTACGCATGGTCAGCTGGGTGCCGGGCTCACCGATCGACTGGGCGGCGATGATGCCGACGGCGAGGCCTTCCTCGACCGAACGGTTCGTCGACATGTCGATGCCGTAGCACCGGGCGCAGATGCCGCGCGGGCTCTCGCACGTGAGCGGGCTGCGCACGCGGATCGTCTCCAGCTTCAGCTCCTTCAGCTGGTCGGCGATCTCGTTGGTGATGATCTCGTTCTCGTGGACGATCGTGTCGTCGGAGATCGGGTTGCGGATGGTGTCGCGGGCCGTGCGGCCGACGATCATGTCCTTCAACTCCACCTCGACGGTCTCGCCCTTATAGATGGTGCTCTTCGTCACGCCGTTGAGCGTGTTGCAGTCCACCTCGTTGACGATCACGTTCTGCGCCACGTCGGCCAGCTTGCGGGTCAGGTAACCCGAATCGGCCGTCTTCAAGGCGGTGTCGGCCAGACCCTTACGGGCACCGTGGGTAGAGCTGAAGTATTCCAGCACGCTCAGGCCTTCGCGGAAGTTGGCCTTGATGGGCGTCTCGATGATCTCGCCCGAGGGCTTGGCCATCAGACCGCGCATGCCACCCAACTGCCGCATCTGGTCGACCGAACCACGGGCCTTGGAGGTGGCCATCATGTTGATCGGGTTCAGGTACTTGGGCATCTTGATCTTCTGCGCATCCTCGAACGAGATCGGCTTGCCGTTGGCATCGCGGTAATCGTTCTCGAGGGCCTTCATCAGGTCGTCGGTGACCTGCTTGCGGGCGTGGCCCCACAGGTCGATCAGTTGCGCGTAACGCTCCTGATCGGTGATGGCGCCCATGCGGTAGTTCTTCTCGATCTTGTCGGCCTTCTTCTGGCCCTCTTCCAGGATCGTCGCCTTGCTGTCGGGCGTGCGGATGTCGGTGATGCCGAACGACAGGGCAGCCAGCGTCGAACGCTTGAAGCCGAGCGACTTCATGTCGTCCAGCAGCTTGATGGTCGCGGGACGACCGAGCACCTCGTAGGTGTCGGCGATCACGCGGCTCTGGCCACCGCTGGGCAGCGCGAAGTTGTAGTACGGCATTTCCAGCGGCAGGATGTCGTTGAACATCACGCGGCCGACGGTGGTCATGATGACCTTGCCGTCGAAGTTCGCGGGCATCTCGCGGGCAACGTAGTCGGGGTTCTTACGCTTGCGCTGGATCTCCAGCGCCTTCCACGACTCGCTGGCGAGCGAGACCGGACCGCCGCTCTTCTCGGTCGGCACGACCTGGGTGCGACCGGTGAGGCGCACGAAAATGTTCGTGTGCATCGCGATCTTCTTCAGGTCGTAGGCCAGCAGCGCTTCCTGCTCGCTCTGGAACATCATGTACTCACCGCGGTCGCCATCGCGGGCCACGGTCATGTAGTAGATGCCGAGCACGATGTCCTGCGACGGCGAGATGATCGGGCTGCCGTTGGCGGGCGAGAAGATGTTGTTCGGGGCCAACATCAGCACGTGCGTTTCCGTCTGCGCCTCGATCGAGAGCGGCAGGTGGACGGCCATCTGGTCACCGTCGAAGTCGGCGTTGAATCCCTTACACACCAAGGGGTGAATCTTGATGGCGTTGCCTTCGACCAGCACCGGCTCGAACGCCTGAATGCCCATTCTGTGCAGCGTCGGGGCGCGGTTGAGCATGACCGGGTGCTGGTAGATGCACTCTTCCAGGATGTCCCAGACCTCGGGATCGCGGCGCTCGAGCATCTTCTTGGCCGACTTGATCGTGTCGGCCAGGCCGTGCTCCTTCAGCCGGCGGATGATGAACGGCTGGTAGAGTTCCAGCGCGATCTTCTTGGGCAGGCCGCACTGGTGCAGCTTCAGTTCCGGGCCGACCACGATGACCGAACGGGCCGAGTAGTCGACGCGCTTGCCGAGCAGGTTCTCGCGGAAGCGACCCTGCTTGCCCTTGATCATGTCCGTCAGCGACTTCAGCGGACGGTTGGACGAACCGAGCACTGGACGACGGCAGCGGCCGTTGTCGAACAGCGCATCGACCGCCTGCTGCAGCATGCGCTTTTCGTTGCGAATGATGACTTCGGGCGCGTTCAGGTCGACCAGCTTCTTCAACCGGTTGTTGCGGTTGATGATGCGGCGGTACAAATCGTTCAGATCGCTCGTGGCGAAGTTGCCGCTTTCCAGCAGCACCAGCGGGCGCAGGTCGGGCGGGATCACGGGGATCACGTCCATGACCATCCACTCGCTCTTGTTCTCGGAGCCACGGATGGCCTCGATCATCTTCAGGCGCTTGGTGAGGTCCTTGATCTTCTGCTTGCTGTTGGTCTTCTCGATCTCGCCGCGCACCTTCACCGCTTCGGTGTTCAGGTCGATCATGCCCAGAAGCTTCTTGATCGCTTCAGCGCCCATGTCGGCGCCGAAGTTGTCGCCGTACTTCTCGTACGCGCCGCGATACTCGTCCTCGGTCAGCAGCTGCTTCTTCTTCAGCGGGCTCTTGCCGGGATCGGTGACGACGTAGTCCTGGAAGTAGACGATCTTCTCGATGTCGCTGGTCTTCATGTCCAGCAGCGCGCCGAGGCGGCTGGGAAGGGCCTTGAAGAACCAGATGTGGACGATGGGGGCGGCCAGGTTGATGTGCCCCATGCGCTTGCGGCGCACGCGGCTGTGGGTCACCTTCACGCCGCAACGGTCGCAGATGATGCCCTTGTACTTGGTGCCCTTGTACTTGCCGCACGAGCATTCCCAGTCCCGCTCGGGCCCGAAGATGCGCTCGCAGAACAAGCCGTCTTTCTCGGCGCGGTACGTGCGGTAGTTGATGGTCTCGGGCTTCTTCACCTCGCCAAAGGACCACGAACGAATATCGTTCGGGCTCGCGAGTTGAATGCGAACGGAACCGTAGTCGTTGACACGATCGTATACGGATTCAGCCATGATCGTTCTCTTTTCTCTGGTCAGGCCGGCAACCCAATTGCGGGTTTCCGACGGGGTCAAATTTACGTTCGTCACCGAGAGCTTACGCGGACCGTTTGCGTTTGCTCCCGGTAGCGCTCTTAGCAATTCGCAGGAACGCCTTTAGCAGGTCATTCAGGGCTTGGTCGTCCGGAAAGGCCTTTCGGACTTCCGGCTCCAACTTGGCGTTCTTCGACGCCGCGATCTTTCGTTGGTGCGATCGGATTTCTTCTTTCGTCGGTTTGGCAAACAGGTTGCCACCCGCACGTTTCACCGGCACGAAGTGTGACGTATCGTCAGGCAGGTCGTACGCCATTTCCTCGGGCGTGAACGTCACCTTGCGCACGCTATGCTTCACCGGTGTAACGGCCTTCCTCTGCGCGATTCGCTCTGCGAGCAGTGATGATGCGGATCGTTTCATTGCGTTCCGTGTAGGCGACAGAAATCAGTCGCCATTTGCTTGAGATTCCGATCAACAACCAACGATCTTCATGCCTTGAGTGCGCCGCGTCGTACTCCACCTTGCGATGCAAGTCATCGAACGCACTCTCGGCTTCGGCGAACGACACGCGATGCTTCCGCAGGTTCGCGGCTGCCTTGTCGTCGTCCCCACTCGAACTTCAGGCCTTTCAAGCCTGCTCCTCTTTCGTTTCAGGCACCGACTTGGAGTCGGTGATTGGTTTTACTTCAAAGCCGCGGCGTGATCGGGTCCGAAATTTTCGAACCGCATCAATAGCGAGTAACACCAGCAGCGAGGGAACTATAACTAGGCCTATGAAGAACAAGCTCCAAACGAATAGTTCGTTCCGGTGATACTCCGCCTCGGTCACATCAGATCCTCATCCTGGCCTTCCATCGCGCCCTTCTTCTTCTCGAGCTGGATGTTCAGGCCAAGGCCGCGGATTTCGTTACAGAGCACGTCGAAGGAAACGGGGGTTCCGGCCTCGAGCGTGTTGACGCCCTTAACCATGCTCTCGTAGATCTTCGTGCGGCCCTCGACGTCGTCCGACTTCACGGTCAGCAGTTCCTGCAGCACGTACGACGCGCCGTAGGCTTCCAGACCCCAGACTTCCATCTCACCGAAGCGCTGGCCACCCGTGCGGGCCTTGCCGCCCAGCGGCTGCTGGGTGATGAGGCTGTACGGGCCCGTGGCGCGGGCGTGGATCTTGTCGTCGACCAAGTGGTGGAGCTTCATCATATAGATGTAGCCAACCGTGGTCCGCTGCTCGAACGGCTCGCCGGTGCGACCGTCGCGGAGCTGCGCCTTGCCGCCGTAGGGCATGATGACGTCCAGCTCGCGATTGGGCATGACCTCGCGGTTCTTCTTGCGGTTCTCGCGGCGTTCCTTGACGGTCTTGTTGGCCTCTTCGACCGCTGCGTGGATCTCGTCCTCGGTGCCACCATCGAAGACGGGGGTGATGGCCTGGAAGCCCAGGACCGCCGCCGCCCAACCGAGGTGGGTTTCGAGGATCTGACCGACGTTCATGCGCGACGGCACGCCCAGCGGGTTCAGCAGGATGTCGACCGGCGTGCCGTCCTCCATGAACGGCATGTCTTCCTCAGGCACGATGCGGGCGATAACGCCCTTGTTCCCGTGGCGGCCGGCCATCTTGTCACCGACGCTCAGGGCGCGCTTGGTGGCGACGTAGACCTTCACCATTTCGAGCACGCCCGACGGCAGTTCGTCGCCGCGCTTCATGTGCTCCATGCGGCGGACCTTTTCCTTGCGGACGGCCTCGACGCGGGGCCAGAACCGACCGTAGGTGTTGACGGCCTGCTCCTTCGCTTCCTTCGTGCCCTTGATCCAGTCGGTCGCGAAGGTCTCGATCTGTTCCAGCACGACCTCGGCATTTTCCGACGCGCCCACCTTCTGGCGGGTGTTCGGGTCGATGATCTGCTGGCCGGTGACCTCGTTGATCTCGCTGACCATCTGCTTGAAGATCTCGATGGCGCGGGCGTCCATCTCCTTCTCGTACCGGTCGATTTCCTTCTTCAGCTGCTTCTTCTGGTCGTCGGTCATGTGCATGCGGCGGCTGAACCGCTGCGTGCCGATGACGACGCCTTCCTCACCGGCGGGCATTTCCAGCGAGTCGTTCTTCACGTCCTCACCGGCCCGGCCGAAGATCGCATGCAGCAGCTTCTCTTCGGGCGTCAGCTCGCTCTTGCTCTTGGGGGCAATCTTGCCGACCAGGATCGCGCCCGGCCCGACGCGCGTTCCCACGCGCACGATGCCCAACTCGTCCAGGTTGGCCAAGGCCCGCTCGCTGACGTTCGGAATGTCGCGGGTGAACTCTTCACGGCCCAGCTTGGTCTCGCGAATTTCGACGTCGTACTCCTCGATGTGGATCGAGGTGAAGATGTCCTCCTTCACGAGGCGCTGGTTGATGACGATGGCGTCTTCGAAGTTGTAGCCGTCGAACGTCATGAACGCGACGAGCACGTTGCGGCCCAGGGCCAGTTCACCCTGATGCACGGCAGCGCCGTCGGCGATGATCTGGCCACGCTTCACGCGCTGGCCCTTCTTGATGATCGGCTTCTGGTTCTGGCACGTGCGCTCGTTCAGACCGACGAACTTACGCAGCACGTACTCGTCGGCGTTGTCGACCAGGATGCGGGTGGCGTCGACGTACGTCACCGTGCCGGCGCGCTCAGCGCGAACCACCATGCCGCTGTTCTGCGCCACCGGACGCTCCAGGCCCGTGCCCACGACCGGCGGATCGGTCCGCAGGAGCGGCACCGCCTGGCGCTGCATGTTCGAACCCATCAACGCACGGTTGGCGTCGTCGTGTTCCAGAAACGGAATGAGTGCCGCCGAGACGGAGACCGTCTGGCGCGGGCTGATGTCGACGTACTGAATTTCCTTGCTGGCGACGGTCGCCAGGTCGCCCTGCACGCGGGCGAGCACGAGGCCCTTCTTGATCGCGCCGTCCTTCTCGACGGCGTCGGGCGGGGCCAGGATGCCCTTCATTTCCTCGTCGGCACGCAGGTACTTGTGCTTGCCGTTGACGTGGCCGTTCTCCACGACGCGGTACGGCGTGATGAGGAAGCCGTACTCGTCCAGGTCGGCGTAGATCGACAGTGAGGCGATCAGACCGATGTTGGTGCCTTCCGGCGTCTCGATCGGGCAGATGCGGCCGTAGTGCGAAATGTGCACGTCGCGCACTTCGAAGCCCGCACGCTTGCGGTTCAAACCACCAGGCCCAAGGGCCGACAGGCGGCGTTCGTGCGTGAGCTGGCTGAGCGGGTTCGTCTGGTCGACGACCTGCGACAGTTCGCCACGACCGAAGAAGAAGTCGATCGAGCTGCTGATGCTCTTGCTGTTGACCAGTTCGGCAATGCGGCCGAGCTCGTTCGGGTCCTTCAGGCTCATTCGCTCTTGGACGGTGCGCTTCAGCTTGAGGAAGCCCTTGCGCATTTCCTCGGCGGCCAACTCGTCGATCGTGCGCAGCCGGCGATTGCCGAGGTGGTCGATATCGTCGATGTAGCCCTCGCCGCTACGAAGCTTGAACATGTACTTCAGGCTGTTGACGAGGTCTTCGGCGCGAAGCGTCATTTCCGTTTCCGGCACGTTCTGGTCGAACTTGCGGTTAATGCGGAAGCGACCGACGCGACCCAGGCGGTAGCGGTTCTCGTCGTAGAACTTCTCGTTGAACAGCGTCTTGGCCTTCTCCAACTGCGGCGGGTTGCCGGGACGCAGGCGGGCGTAGATGCGCATCAGCGCGTCTTCGTGGCTCGTGCTGGTGTCTTCGGCGATCGTGTTCAGGATCAGCGGGTCGCTGACCTTCATGACCACGTCGACCGTCTTCAGCGACGACGCCTGAATCTTGCCGAGCTGCTCGCCGACCTGCGCGCCGGGCTTGGTGATCTCTTCACCAGATTCGGTGTCGATGATCGCGCCGACCGCGTACGCCTCGGCCGTCAGGTTCTGCACCTTGACGGTCTCGACCGTGTAGAACTCGCGGATGATGGCTTCGGTGCTGCTGTACTTCTGGTCCAGCGCCCGCAGGAATGTGGTGGCGGGGATCTTGCTGCTCTGGTCGATGCGGACGGCCAGGGCGTCCTTCTTGGTGACCGAGCATTCGATCCACGAGCCGCGCTCGGGGATGACGCGGCACCCATGCAGCGGGCGGTCGCCTTCCTGGTGTTCGACGAGGAAGTCGACGCCGGGCGAGCGGTGCAGCTGGTTGACGATCACGCGCTCGGCGCCGTTGATGATGAACTCACCACCACCGATCATGATCGGGATCTCGCCGAGGTAGATGGAATCTTCCATCACCTCGTCCTTGTCCTTACGGGTGAAGCGCACCTGGATGCGGAACGGCATGCCGTAGGTAAGGCGCAGGGCGCGGCACTCGTCGGTGGTGTAGCGGGGTTCCGACAGGTCGTAGCTGATGTAGTCCAGCTTCAGGTTCCCATCGTAGCTCTCGATGGGGAACACCTCGCGCAGCAGGCTCTCCAGCCCCTCGTTCTTGCGCTTATCGGACGCAGATTCTTTCTGAAGAAATCTTTGATAGCTTTCGATCTGAACGTCGATGAGATTAGGGATGGGGAGCGCGTCGCCCCGCTTGGAAAAATCGCGAACTTCGCTGACTTTCATCGTTCGTCCTTAAAGTCTGAGGGAACGTTGCGTTAGTTTGCCTCGCCACCGCCGGCGACGAGCCGAATCATCGACCCGGATGAGTCGACAAAGAAAGCCGCTTCGGTCACGAAAAGCGGCTCATGTCTTGGCGGTGGGCGTCACGTTACCTGGACACCCGCCCACCACTCTCAAAGTTAAATATCGCGTGCAGTACGTTAGGGGCCTGGAAAACACCAATCAAGCGCAACGAAATAACCAAGACCCGACAGCATCCGCTGCGGGACTTGGTTCAATTGCGTGGATGGTTATTCTAGGCTAGTCAACTGACCGCGCCAACATAAACCATAAAATGTCAGTCGTCAAGTTAATGATGATTGAATAACAGGAGGGATGTAAGTCAGATCGCTTCGTGATCGGTGGACGGCATCCCACGGTGGCAGATTCCTGAAGCAGCGTCAGGCCTCATCATCCTGAGGCACTCAGAAGAATCTCTTCCACCCCACGTCACGGGGGAGGAGATCCTTCGAAGTACCTCAGGATGACGGCACCTGCTAACTCTTATCGCGAGCCTCTACTTCAACGCCCTTATCTTGATATTGCGATACGCTACCCAGTCGCCGTGATCTTGGAGGACCAGATGCCCCTCCTTCTCGCGGCCGTAGCGTTTTTGGTCCTTGAACTTGCTGCCGGCCCAAGCAGCCTCCCAATCCGGGCTGTTTAGCTCGTATTCGACTATTTTCTCGCCATTTAGCCAATGTTCGACGTGGTTCCCCTTCACCACCAGCCGAGCCCGGTTCCAGCGACCGGCGGGCCGGGTGACGTCGGTGGTTGGGGCGAACATCGCGTACGCGGAGCCCGCGGAGGTGAGCGCGTTGCGGCCATCGGGGTGGCGCTCGTTGTCCAGCACCTGCATCTCGGGACCGGTCAGGTACCCGATCGGCAGGTCTTCGCTCACCCGGTAAAAGATGCCGCTGTTACCACCTTGGCTGACCTTCCAGTCCAGCGAAAGCTCGAAGTCCTTGAACGATTCTTTCGTAATGATATCCCCCCCACCGCCTACACGAGCCAAGGCACCGTCCTCGACCGTCCACCCCGAGGGCATCGCTTCCTTTCGGTAGCCGCGCCACGCGTCGGTCGACTGACCATCGAACAGCAACCGCCAGCCCGCGGACTTTTCGGCGTCGGTGAGCTGATTGGCGGGCGGCGCCGGTGGCACCTCCATCGTGGCGTTCTTGGGGATCGCGTTCAGCGTGTACCACGCCTCGGTCACCCACAGCGTCTTGCCGGATGCCGACTTCAACTGTGGGTCGAGCCGTACGTAGACCACATGCCCCGGCTTCATCTCGGGGATGGGCAGGAACAGCGTCTTGCGGTCGGCGGAGAGGCCTATCGAGGCCAGGGCGATGTCGTCCAAGCCCACCTTTGGTCCGCCGTACTGTTCGTTAGGCACGTAGCGCCATTGCTGGACGATGAACGCATCAGGCTCAAGCATGACATCGTCGGCGACGGGTTCGGTCAGGTCGATCTGCAGGCCGTTCGTCTTCGCCCGCACCGCCAAGGGTTCAAAGGCGGTCTTGTCGTTCCACGCCAGCCGTTGCAGGCCGAAGCTCTTCTTCCCCTGCTGGCCCCAGTTACCGCTCGAGCCGATCTGACCTACGTACAGGTCACCCTTCGGCCCGATATGCAGCCGATTTACGCCTCCTTCCAGCCCCTGGGTGAACTGCAGCGCCGCCCCCTGCCACTGGCCGTCAATCTTCTCGATGAAGACGCGGTTGATGCCGCCATGCGTTACGTCACCCAACAGCACCTGCCCGGCGTACGGGCCCTGCTCCACGTAGACCGGCTCGCTCGGTGAATTGCCGATCTCGTTCTGCGGCAGCCACGCGATGGGTGGCGTCGGTGGGCGATCGGCGTTGTCGTGATCCGGGTTGATGTGCGAGTTGTAGAAATGCCCTTCCTGCACGTGCACCAGCTTCGACGACGGCAACCAGTCGCCTTGATTGTCGGCCACCAGAACTGCGCCGTCCGGTCCAAGGCCGATGCCGTTCGGCGTGCGCAGACCGGTCGCGAACATTTCCACGCTGCCGTCCATGCCGATCTTGATCGCCGTGCCACGGCCCTTCACCTGATTCGCGGTCGTCGCGCCGCCGGGATTAATCGCGACGGCGAGGTTCGCGTAGAAGTAGCCGTCCTTATAGGCCAGCCCGAACGCGAACTCGTGGAAGTTGTCGGTCACGTTCCAGTTGTTCGCCACGCTGCGGTACTCGTCGGCGACGTCGTCCTTGTTGTGGTCGATCAGCTCGGTCAGCTCTTGCTTCTGCAGCACGAACACGCGCCCGTCTACCACGCGCAGCCCGAGCGGCTCCGCCAGGCCCGCCGCGAACCGTTTCACGGTGATCTTCGACGCATCCGGTTGGTCGACATTGTCCAGGATGTACACGCCGCCCGTCGGGTCCCACGTGCAGATGACCATCCGGCCATCGGGCAGGAAGTCGATGCCACCCACCTTGGGCTCAAACCCGTCCGGCCGGGCCTGCGACAGGTTGAGCGACGGATGCACGGCATCCAGTGGCCTAGCGTCACCCGGGCGCGTCTCGCGCGTCTGCTTCGTCACGACCTTCTTCGGCCCCGGGCTGGTCACCCGCACCTCGCCCGCAGGACAGGTGAACACGGCCGGTGGGACGATCTCAAACTCCTTCGCGCCCGGCGGCTTCCACCGCAACACGAGCGCCTCGCCGCCATCCATTTCGAAGTGACGCACGACGAACGGATGCTCGCCCTTGGTCAGCTTGGTCGTGGCGGTCTTCGGGTCGGCGCTGCTGTGCAAACCGTCGTGGTTGACGACGACCTTGCCGTTAATGGCCAGCGTCGAACCGTCGTCACTGTTCAGGCGAAACGTGTACTCGCCCGGCTCGGTGATGTTGATAAACCCACTCACCTCAGTGATGAACCGCTCGGAAAGCCCGCCGAAGTCGTCGACGTTATTGAAGTTGATGTTCGGCCGCTTCACGTTGACGTTGGCGGTCTGGTTCGGCACGAGCAGCGGAATCTCACCGCTGCGTCCCTCGAACTGGTAGACGCGCATGGAGACGCCCGGCTCGCGCACCATCGACGCCTCGTTCGGCGCCGCCGAGGGAGCAGATGCGTCTTGCGCCAACGCGAGTCGAGTCGATGCCGCAGCGCTCGTCAACGCCAACGCGGCCGCGATTGTGATCTTCGTGATGCTCTGGTGGTTCATGTTCATTACTTGGCTGCCTTCAGTTCGGTAACCAGGGTGGTCGTGCCGTCGCGGTCGAACGCGAGCATGCGCTGTTCGCCGGCCGTTTCCAGTTCGGCCTGAGCGGGATTGCCGGAATCACCTGCGGCGGCCTCCGGGATCGTGACGTCACCCGCCTGCGGCAGTTGTAGCAGCAGGCGCGCGCCCTGCGGCAGTCCCTTGATGGTGAACGCTCGCTGCAAGCGAGTCGCGGGTCCATCCGACGTTGCGATCTCGGGCTGCTCCTGCACTTCAACCTTCCCGGCGTCGCCGAGGTCGACCGTGTAATTGAGGGTGACGCCACCGTCGCGTTGCGTATAGCCACGATAGGCTGGGCGGATCGGTTGCGGTCTTCCATCGCGCACGATCGACCAGCCTTGCGCGGCTTGATCGAAGTACGTCTCGCCCTGCGATTGCGGTTGAGGACCGTGGCGCGTGTCGTACACGCCGCCGGTGAACTTCACACCGCCCGACCACGCCTTCACCAGCGTGCAGGTCTGCGTGTCGTAAGCGAGCCAAAGCGGATCGGCCAGTGCGACCGTCAACATGCGCGGCTTCTTGTTCAGCACGGAGCGGAACACCCACGGGTCGCGCGGCCGGGTCGTCGGGGCCGGCGCGACTTTCGCCGCTACCGGGCCGGTGGCGGGCGTCACTGCCACAGGCGCGCCGGGCTGCGCCGGCGCCTCGACCTGGGCGACCGCTTGTCGAACGCCATTGTCGGCTGGGCCGTTACAGGCCGTGAGAAGAAAGGGTAAGACGAGATACGCTGGCCAACGATGTGTCACGCTGTAGGTCTCCGCGTCGAAGTGAGTTGATATGGCTGCGGTGCGTCTCCGGGCATCCGTGCCTGCGCCGGTTGCTTCGTGCTCGATCGAGCAGGAGTGCGTCCGGCTAAAGTCTCGCCAAGGCAGACGTCGGTAGTCTACCCCAAGACAGTACCGCCCGGAACCGGCTGCGTTGTAGAAGGATGAGTTGACGTCGCCCTTCACGGCCCCTGCGACTACGCCTGCCGGATGACCGCGGGCCGACCGAAAACCTCTTCGAACATTTCGGCGCGCGACGAGGCCGACCAGATTTCCATCTCGGCGTCGCTGCGGCTTTCGACCAGGATATCAACCCGGTCCGGGCGCGTGCGGCAGACGACCTCGTTCACCACCGAGCAGTTCGTGCGATCCAACCCATCGGCGATGCGCAGCAGCGCCGCGCCCACACGCACCGTCTGCTGGTAGCGCTTCGGCAATGCCATGAACTCGGCGTCGTCGCGGCTGGGGGGCGACTTGCGGTGGTAGCGCGCGATGTTCGCGATCGTCCGCACCTCGTTCTCCTCGAACGGGTCGAGGTCGCCGTTCATGATGAGGTACATGCTGTGCTTGTGGTGGGCCTTGCGGCTGATGAGCGCACCGATGTCGTGCAGCGTGGCGCCGTAGGCGATCAACTCACGCTCCTCGTTGCCCATGCCGTGCAGCGGGCGTAGCTGGTCGAACAGGCTGCACGTCAGCCGTGCCACCTGATCGGCGTGCTCGCGGTGCCAGTGGCACCGAATCGCCAGATCCAGCACGGCCCGGCGGCGCGGGTTGGGCACCTTCCGGCGCACCTCGAACTCCGGACGATGCTTGGCCAGGTAATCGACCAGGATGCCCTCGCGCAGCGCCGACTTGCATGTGGTGAACTGCTCGACGTTCAACCGCTTGCACACCTCGCGCACCAGCACCGCCGCCGCCAGGATCTGGTCGCGCCGCTTGTCGTCCAGGCCCTGCATCGTGGCGCGGTCTTCGGACTTGCTCTTGATTAACTCGTCGACGAGCGCTCCCAGCGTCGCGCAGCGCAACACCCCAGCCGGGTCCTTCGGCGCGAGCGCGGCGCACATCGTGGACAGATTTTCGACCGCGCCACTGGTGGCGATGAAGCTCACCGGCTTGTGCCGCGCGATCTCGGCGGCCAACGGGGTCAGCTCGCGGTCGTAATGGGCCAAGAGCGCAGCGAGTTCCTTCGGATCGACCGGGTCGGACTTCACGAACTTGGCCGTCATGCGGGCGGCGCCCAGCTTGCGGCTTTCCAGCAGCAGCGCCTTGTCGCCGGACGCCACGATGAACTCGACGCTGCCACCGCCGATGTCCAGGATCATGTGCGGGCCACCGCTGAGGTCGAGCCCGTGCCGCACGCCCAGGAAGATCAGCCGGGCTTCCTCGCGCGCCGAGACCACGCGCACGTGCAGTTTCAGTTCCCGGCGGACCTGCTCGATGAACTCGCCGCCGTTGGTTGCCTCGCGCACGGCGCTGGTGGCGACGGCGATGATCTTCTCGCATTGGAGGCGCTTGGCCTCGCTAACGAATCGCGCCAGCGTGATTTTGGCGCGGTCCATCGCCACCTTCGACAGGCGCTTGGACGGGAACGACATGCGCCCCAGCCCCACCAGCTCGCGCGAGCGCGACAGCAGCGTCATGCCGCCACTGGCGTCGATGCGGCAGACGATCATGTGCAGGCTGTTCGATCCCACGTCGATCGCCGCCAGCCGGACGTCGTCGGGCGCCAGGGGTGTCTCGCGGGAACCGCGCTTGGCCGGGACGGTGGACGGGCGTGGGGGAAGGTCGGTCATCTGGGTCGGCAGTTTAACGATTGTTCCCGTCAGAGTTCAGCTTGAATCATGTTAAGAATTTACGAGGGGCTGTTAAACCAGCCAGATGGGGTTAGTCTGGCACGCGATATGTCGTCCTACGAACAGCCCGACCCCGCGGTGGCCGAGCCAAGCGCTGACCTGCCGCCCAACTCGTACCTGAACCGCGACTTAAGCTGGCTCGCGTTCAACTATCGCGTGTTGCAGGAAGCGGTCGACGCGCGCAACCCACTGCTGGAACGCGTGCGGTTTCTCGGCATCTTCGGGACAAATCTCGATGAGTTCTTCATGAAGCGCGTCGGCCTGCTGTTGCGCCTGCGCGAGTCGACTCCGCTGTCGCCCACGTTCGAAGGCCTGATGCCCGAGCGGCAGTTGCGGCTGGTGCGCGAGGAGATCGAAAAGCTGCTGCTGCAACAGCGCGACTGCTTCGAAAACCTGCTGCGCCCCGCACTGGCAGAGAACAACATTCACCTGTTGGGCTGGGACGATTTGTCGCCGGAGGATCGCGAGGAGGCCGACACTTATTTCCGCTCGAACGTCTTCCCGATCCTTACGCCGTTGGCGGTCGACCCCGGACACCCGTTCCCGTTCATCTCGAATTTGTCCGTCTCGCTGGCGGTGGTGCTGCAGCACCCCGATCGGCCGGAGCACGTCTTTGCGCGCGTGAAGATCCCCGAGATGCTGCCGAACTGGATTCGCCTGCGCAACGCCGGCAGCAGCAGCGGTGGGCAGTTCCGGTTCTTCAGCCTGTACGATTTGATTCGCAACAACCTCAACCACCTGTTCCGCGACATGGTGATCGTGGACGCCACGCTCTTCCGCATCACCCGCAGCGCGGCAGCCGAGAATTTGGAAGATGAGGATCCGGAAGATCTGCGGGAGTCGGTTCAGCAGGAACTGCACTTGCGCCGGTTCGCGCCCGTGGTGCGCATGGAGCACGATGCGGACGTGAACACCGAGGTGCTCGCGTTACTCATGAGCGAACTGGACCTGCAGGCGAGCGACGTCTACGCGGTGCCGCTGGCGCTGCGGTTCGTCGATTTGTCGCCGGTGGTGGACCTGAAGCTGGCGAAGCTGACGTTCGCGCCGTGGTCGCCCTGCTTGCCGTCGGCGTTGACCGACAACGATGCCGACTTCTTCAGCCTGATGCGCAAGGGCGACATGCTGGTGCATCACCCGTACGAGAGCTTCAGCGCCAGCGTCGAACGCTTCGTCAGCGATGCCGCCGACGATCCGAAGGTGCTGGCGATCAAGATGACGCTCTACCGCACCGGCGACGAGAGCCCGTTCATCCGCACGCTGATTCGGGCGGCCGAATCGGGCAAGCAGGTCGTTTGCCTGGTCGAACTGAAGGCCCGCTTCGACGAGCAGCGCAACATCATGCTTACGCGCGCGCTGGAAAAGGCCGGCGTGCACGTCGTGTACGGTGTGGTCGGCCTGAAGACCCACTCGAAGGTGACGCTGATCGTCCGCAACGAGCCCGACGGCCTGCGGTCGTACGCCCACATCGCCACCGGCAACTATCACGCGCAGACGGCCCGACTGTACACCGATCTGGGCCTGTTCACCGCATCCCCCGAGGTCACCGGCGACCTGATCGAGCTGTTCAACTTCCTGACTGGCCGATCGGTGAAGCGCGACTACAAGAAGCTGCTGATCGCCCCCACCAACATGCGGCGTCAGTTCCTGGAACTCATCGACCGAGAGATCGCCCACGCCGCCGCGGGGCGACCGGCGCGGGTAATCGCGAAGATGAACAGCCTGGAGGATCGCAAGATCATCGCGCGGCTGATCGCCGCGTCGCAGGCGGGCGTCGACATCGACCTGATCATCCGCGGGCTCTGTTGTCTGGCGCCGGGCGTGCCGGGGCTGACCGACCGCATTCGCGTCATCTCCGTGATCGGCCGGTTCCTTGAACATTCGCGCATCTTCTACTTCCAAAACGGGCAAACCGACCCGCTGGCCGGCGACTTCTACATGGGGTCGACGGACTGGATGAGCCGCAACCTGAACAACCGCGTTGAAGTGGTCGTGCCGGTCAGTTCGCGGCCGCTGCGCGAGCAGATGTGGGAACTGCTGCAGATCTGCCTGAACGACCAGCGGCAAGTCTGGGACATGCAACCCGACGGCCGCTACGTCCAACGCAAGCCCGCCACGCCCGACGCGCCCGGCACGCACCAGATCATGATGGACCTGACCCGCAACCGCTGCGGCGTCGCGGGGGCGAAGAAGTAGAATCTCTACTGGTCCCTCTTCCGCATCCTCTGGGAGAGGCTAGGCAAGGTTGATGTATGCCCCGATCAGTTCAAGTATGCCGAAAAAGCATCCCATGTCATCCCGATGGGAGGCTTGTCGACCTGAGGGATCTCTCAAAGCTGAGAACTGTCCGTGGTTCGAGATCCCTCAGGTCGCCAAGGCTCCCATCGGGATGACGGGCAAGGCATCCCGCGGAGGTTTTTCCGCTAGCCTTTAGGTGCCGCTCGGGATGACAGTTCTCCAGTTTGGGCATCTCGGGGTTTGTGATCCGCATGTAGCGCAGGGTGCTTATCGAAATCTGAAAGGACTGATGGATCACTTGCCTTTGTAGTGTGATCCCTTGAAACATGCGCCATCGCACACTCGATATCGATCCGCGCAAAAAACGGACCCGTCTTTCGACGGGTCCGTTTGCATTCGATTGGATCGAATAACTTACTTGAGCTCGACGGTCGCGCCCTGGTCTTCCAGAGCCTTCTTGAGCTTCTCAGCTTCGTCCTTCGTGAGGGCTTCCTTGATGGTCTTGGGGGCGCCTTCGACGAGGTCCTTGGCTTCCTTGAGGCCCAGGCCGGTGGCCGTGCGGACTTCCTTGATGACCTGGATCTTCTTGTCGCCGGCGTTCTTGAGGACGACGTCGAAGGTCGTCTTCTCTTCGGCGGCTTCGGCCGGGGCGGCCGCGCCAGCGCCGGGACCAGCGGCCATCATCATACCGCCGGCGGCGGGTTCGATGCCGTGGGTGTCCTTCAGGTAGGCGGCGAGGTCGACGGCTTCCTTGAGGGTGAGGCCGACGATCTGGTCACCAAGGCTCGAGATCTTTTCTGCTACTTCTGCCATGACTTCTTCTCCGACCCGTATCGTGGGCCAATCGTGTCGAAACAATGTGTCCCGCCCGAGAGCCCGATTCACATCGAATCGGTTTAACCCCAATGAAGGGGACAGTCGGACCGCCGGACTGGTTCAGATTTTGGATTGCCCACGAATTAGCACGAAAGGGAGCAATATTAGCTCTTATTCGTGTTCGTTCGTGCCAATTCGTGGGCACGTGTTTAACTTACGCGCTCGCTGCGGCCTCAGGGGCGGCGGCCTCAGGAGCTGCGGCACCACCGGCCTTTTCGGCCTTCTCTTCGACGGCCTTGATGAGGGCGGCAACCTTGCCGGCCTGACCCTTGAAGATGCCACCGAGCTTGGCGCCCGGAGCGAGGATGAGGGCCACGACCTGGCCGATCGCCTCTTCGCGGGTCGGCAGCTTGCTGGCCTGCTCGACGCCTTCCTGGCCGGCGTAGACTTCACCGTCGAAGAAGATGCCGCGCAACTCGAGCGTGTCGTCGGCCTTCTTCTCGTCCAGCAGGATACGCGCGATCGCCGAGACGCTGCCCTCGCCGTAGATCACGGCGCTGGGACCGTCCAGCAAGGTGTCGAAACCCTTGATCTTCGTGTTGTCGCTGGCGCGGCGGGCCATCGTGTTCTTCACGACGGCCATGCGCAGGCCCTTCTCACGCAGGCGACGACGCATCGCGTTGTTCTTGATGGCGCCGATGCCGCGCGGGTTCACGACCGCGATGCCTTCCAGCGGTGAAAACCGGCCGGCAAGGTCCTTCTCAATGAGGCTCTTAACTTTCTTGCTCATGATTGTTTGTCCGTAGTCAGTTGTCGGTTGTCAGTAGTGGTTCGCAATCCGGCGTCGTCCTCTGATCCTTACAACGGACCGAAGGACGACGGACCACGGACTACACCGTCAGGTACACCGCGGGCGTCATCGAGCCCTTCAGCACGACCTTCTTGAAGTACGCGCCCTTGCTCGTCTGCGGCTTCATCCGGCGGATCTGGGCGATCATCGCGTTCACGTTGTCGGCCAGCTTCGCATTGTCGAAGCTCAGCTTCCCGACCACGCTGTGGACGTTGCCACCGCTGTCGTTGCGGAACTCGACCTTACCGGCGGCGTACTCGCGGACGGCGTCGGCGACGTTCGGCGTCACGGTGCCGGCCTTGGGCGAGGGCATCAGGCCCTTCGGACCCAGAACCTTACCGAGGCGACCGACGAATCGCATCATGTCCGGGCTTGCGACGGCAACGTCGAAATCGGTGAAGTTCTCCTTCTCGATCGCGGCCACCAGTTCCTGCCCACCGGCGCGAACCGCGCCCGCCTCGAGTGCCAGCGGCGCGAGGTGGTCGGGGCAGAACGCGACGACGCGCTTCGTCTTGCCCACGCCGTGCGGCAGCGAGAGCGAGCCGCGGATCATCTGATCCGCTTGCTTTGCATCAATTCCGAGGGAGAAGATCAACTCGACCGACTGGTCGAACTTGGTGGGCTCGAAGCTTTTGAGCTTATCGAGTGCGGCCTCGAGGGGCAGGCTTTCCTGCACGGCCTTCTCGGCGGCTTTCTTATAACGCTTTGAACGTTGCTGTACGACAATAGCCATCTGCTATCGCTCCTATCGCCGATAAATGCCCGGCGAAAAGCTCCCACTGTTACGGCCCGTGGTTCGGCCATCAGAATTCCTCGCCGAAAGCGAGGGTCGAACAATTTACTGGAACCGTGCGTCAGATTCAACGCGCCGTAGACGGAAAATCGCTGACGGAATGGGCCGCCGCAATAAACCATCTCATTGAGCGATTGTAGAGCATTGCTCAAGCGAGCTGTGGGATAGGGCTGGATGGAGGACCTTCCGATGCTGCGTTTAGCCTTGTTGCTTCTGGCGTGCTCTCAAGCGGTCGCGGCCGCTGGCGAGTGGAATTTGATCTCGAACGGTGACCTTGAGAAGCGGGACAGTGATCGGCCACCGGCGGGATTTGTGCTGGAGGGTGCCGCCGATTATCGCTACTTGGGTGACCGCGGTCGCGACATCAGCAGTTGGGGCATTGGGCTGCCGTCGGACAAACCCGAAGGCGCCGTCTCGTGCACCGTCGACGGTATCGACGCCAAGCAAGGCCACTGGTTCCGCTTCACGTTCCGCGGGCTGCCGCAGGGCAACTTCGCGGTGCGAAACGACGATCTGTACATGAAGGTCGCGTTCTTCGGTGACGGCGGAAAGGTCAGCTACGACGCGAAGACGCGCAAGATCTACGACCTCATCGAACACGCCCGCAAGGCCGTCACCGTCAACGGCCCACACGGTGAGGCCGGCGCTGAGGTGTGGCAGACCTACACGCTCGAATTTCCGCTGCCCTTCCCGCAGGTCGACCAACTGCGGCTCAGCGTCGGCTTCGACCACGGCGCCAGTCGCCGGCGGCGCGATACGGCGTTCCTTGTGGACGACCTGAGCCTCGTGCGCATCCCCGAACCGGCCGGTGTTCATCCGACCACGCGCCCAGTGGCCGCGCAGCCACAGAAAGAGAAACTGCTGCCGCTGGGGGGGCGATGGTTCTACGCAGCCAAGGCGGGTGAGACGCGCCCGCCCCAACGCTTCGACTCGACCAATGCCGACCGACTGCTCTACCGTGACGGCGGCTACTCCGCGCCGTTCGCGGGCAACACCAGCGCGTGGTTGCGCCCGGGCCACATGGACTTGGCAGGCAACGTGCTGACGGCGTCGCGCCTGGTGCAGGACAACGTCGTCATCACGTTTGACCGTGCCAGCATGATCGTCCGCACGCACAACGTGCCGAACCACCCCACCGGTCAGTTCCCCGAACAGGGCTTCGGTAACCGCAGCTACGTGCAGGAGCGCGACGAGACGTTCTACTTCCCGCTGGTGCCCAAGCAGGCCGAGCGACCCGTCGCGACGAATCAAGATAACAGCAACGGCGCCCTGCACATGGGGCCGATCGGCCTGGCGATCAACGGCGTCGTCTTCTACAACCCGTTCGACATGGGCGACACCGTCGCGGTCGACATGATGGACCGCTGCTGCGGGCACCCGAACATCGACAACCAGTACCACTATCACAAGTACCCAATCTGCGTGAACACGCCTTGGGCCGACGAGGGCGCCGGTCATTCGCCGCTGATCGGCTTCGCGTTCGACGGCTACCCGGTCTACGGGCCGTTTGAGCGGGCGAACGTGATGGCCAAGGATGTGAAAGGCAAAGGGGCGCTCAACGCGTTCAACGTTCACTACGACGAGGAGCGCGGCTGGCACTACCAGGTAACCCCAGGCCAATTCCCCTACCTCATCGGCGGCTTCTGGGGCGTGGAAGACTCCCGCAACGCCTTCCGCGGCCGCGGTGGCCGCGAGGGTGGAGCGGGTGGCAATCGCCAGGCGGGTGGCGGAGGACAGAACCGACGGCCCGTCGGCGGACCGCCGAGCGGTGGGATTACGGACAATGACGTCCCACCGCCACCGGACGGCCGGCGTCGGCCGCCGCGCGACCGGTGAGTCGCGCCGATTGGCATCCCGATGGTGCCTTGGCAACCTTAGGGATCTCGACTTTACAAGCCACACTCGTAAGTTCGAGTTTCTTGCAGTCGCCTTAAGGCTAGCGGACAAAACCTCCGCGTAAAGCCAAAACCTGTCATCCCGAGGGGAGCGGTAGCGACCCGAGGGATCGCCCACGGCCCGCACCGTCCCTCATTCGAGATCCCTCAGGTCGCTTCCGCTCCCATCGGGATGACATTCTGCAGGTGGCGATAGAGTTCGCCCCAGCGCGATCTCCCGTGAACAAGCGAAAAAGCCCTCGGTCGCGCATTGCGCGACCGAGGGCTCGTTTGTTTGAATCAATCTCGACCGACCGAAGTGATTTACCCTTCGACCGTGATCCCCATCGACCGGGCTTGGCCAGCGATGATGCGGGCGCCGTGGTCGAGATCGAAGCAGTTCAGATCCGACTTCTTCTCGGCCGCGATCTTCTTGCAGTCGGCCATGGTGATCTTGCCGATCTTGGTCTTGTTCGGCTCGCCGCTGCCCTTGGTCGCCTTGGCGGCTTCCTTCAGCAGTTCGGCGGCCGGGGGGCTCTTCAGTTCGATGTCGAAGGTGCGGTCCTTGTAGACCGTGACCACGCAGCCGATGACCTTGCCCTTCATGGGCATCGAGGCGGCGTTGAACTTCTGGATGAACTGGCCCGGGTTCACACCGTGCTGACCGAGGGCCGGCCCGATCGGGGGCGCGGGGGTCGCGACACCTGCGGGAGCCTGGAGCTTGAACTGCTTGGTGATTTCTTTCTTGGCCATGGTTGCGCTCGAATTCTTATCAAAGGTCCCCGGGCTAGCCCGGGGCTATTTAGTCAACGATCGTTACGTCTATCGTCCGCCGGCCCGTCGATGGGCGAGGCGACTGGGTTTCCTCGACGATGTCGCCAACGACGACATCCGGAGCATAAGTCGTTGCCCCGCGAACGGGACCGCTTGGCTCCTCGACCATCACCCCTTCCACGATTACCCGTGGCTCGGGCGTCAGGGCTCGCACCAGCTTATAGGCCGGCACGGCGAGCACTAAAAGGGCAAGGATACTAACGCCTAACGCCAAAAGAGACAAGGCGATCAGCACAATTCCCGGCACCGCCGCGATCAGGATCAGTGCCCTGCCCCATCCGGGCAGGCCGGTCACGCCGCCCTTCACGTTCTGATATTGTCCGTAGTACTGAAACAAGCGAGACATACAATCACCTAGAGAATCGTCGTCACTCTACTCGTCATCCTGAGGTACTCCGAAGGATCTCTTCGAAACTGGACGATCCGAAGTGAACCTTCGGAGTACCTCAGGATGACGAATCAATGCAGGCCGACGATCTTAGGCAATCTTACAGCTTCTCGATCTGCCAGTATTCCAGTTCCAGCGGGGTCGGGCGGCCGAAGATGGTCGTGATGATGCGGACCTTGCCTTGGTCGCCGAGGATCTCGTCGACCTCGCCTTCGAAGTTTTCGAACGGGCCGTTGGTGACCTTGACCTTGTCGCCCTTCTTGTACTCGGTCTTGAGGTTCGGCGCATCATCGGGGCGCTCGGCTTCCTCAAGCATCTTGGCCTGATCCTTGGGGCTCATCGGGGTCGGCTTGCCGTTGCTGCCGATGAAGTCACCGACGCCGTCGGTTTCCTTGATGAGGAACCAGACGTTTTCGGGGATGGTGCCGGTCTTGTCGAGTTCCAGTTCGATGAAGACGTAGCCGGGATAGAGCTTGCGATCGCTCTCCTTCCGCACCCCGCCCTTCATGCTGCGGACGCGTTCGGTGGGAACCAGGATTCGGCCGACGGTCGCCTCGGCGCCTTCGATCTTCACCTTGCGGGCCAGCTTTTCGCGGACCGCGTCTTCCTTGTTGCTCGCGACGCGCAGGACGAAGAATTGCATGAGGGGACTCAGCCTTACTTGTTAATGAAGAACGGCGGGATGCGAAGCACGTCGATCAGGTAGAAGAACGTCTGGAACACCAGATCGATCACCCACAACAGTGCCGCGATCAGGAACATGAACCCGACGACGACCTTGGTCGAACCGATCAGCTGGCTACGGCTGGTCCAGTTGACCTTCTTCATCTCGCTGTCGGTCGCGATGAGGAACTCGGCGTTGGTCGGCTTGTTCATCAGCCAGTAGACGCCCAGCCCGTAGACCGCTGCGAACACCAGCGCGATGATCGTGATGTGGTCACGGTCGCTGACGCCCAGGCTCGGCAGGTACGCGTACAGGTTGTAGATCGTGAGCGCGCCGATCAGCGCCGCAGCGCCGGCGGTGCCCATGCGGGTCCAGTAGCCCTGGCCCTTTTTATAGATCGAGAAGAACCCGCCCTGCGAGCCCGCACGGCTGCCCTTGGGCGATTCATCGCCGGGCCCCTCATCGCGAACGACTACATCTGTGGCCATCGGTCGATCGCCCTTCTCATCCTTCAAACTCGGCATGGGTCTCCGAACGGTCGCGTCAACCGACCCCTACTTCAACACGCCGGACAGGAATCGAACCTGTAACCTGCCGCTTTGGAGACGGCCGCTCTGCCAATTGAGCTACCGGCGTAGGAGGAATTTACGATTTGCGATTGCCGATTTGAGATCGAAAGCAGGATCCGAGCGCCCGCTCTTCCAATCGCAAATCGGCAACCGGAAATGCCTTACTTCCGCTTGACCTTGTGCAGCGTGTGGCGGCGCAGGCGCTTGCAGAACTTCATCAGTTCGACCTTTTGCACGCCACCGGCGACCTTGATCTCGGTGCGGTAATTCAGGTCACCGGTCTCGGTGCACTGAAGCCAAACGTACTCGCGATTATCTTTTGCCATGACTACGACTCCTCAGGAAAGTGCAGAATTCAGAGTGCAGGATGCGAAGTGAAAATCACTTCGCACCCTGCACTCGTCATTCAGCACTTGCAAATAACTTAGGCCAGGATCTTGGTGACGACGCCCGAGCCGACCGTCTTGCCACCTTCACGGATGGCGAAGCGGAGCTTCTCTTCCATCGCGATCGGGGCCTTCAGCTCGACCTCGATGCCGACGTTGTCGCCCGGCATCACCATCTCGGCGCCACCCAGCAGCTTGGCCACACCCGTCACGTCGGTCGTGCGGAAGTAGAACTGGGGCTGGTAGCCGGTGAAGAACGGCGTGTGACGGCCGCCTTCTTCCTTGGTCAGGATGTAGACCTCGGCGGTGAACTTCGTGTGCGGGGTGATGCTCTTGGGAGCACACAGCACCTGGCCGCGCTCGAGGTCTTCCTTTTCAACGCCACGCAACAGCACGCCGACGTTCTCACCGGCCTGACCGTTGTCGAGCGTCTTGTTGAACGCCTCGATACCGGTGACGACCGACGGACGGTTCGGCTTGAGGCCGACGATCTCGATCGCGTCGCCGACCTTGATCACGCCGCGCTCGATACGGCCGGTGCCGACCGTGCCGCGACCCTTGATCGAGAAGACGTCTTCGATCGGCATCAGGAACGGCTTGTCGACCTCGCGCTGCGGGATCGGCACGAAGCTGTCCAGGGCGGCCACGAGTTCGTCGATCGGCTTGTTGGCCGCGTCGTCGGCCGGGGCGTCCAACGCGGGCTTGGACGAGCCACGGATGATCGGCGTGTCATCGCCGGGGAAGCCGTACTTCGTCAGCAGCTCGCGGACTTCCATCTCGACCAGCTCGAGCAGTTCCGCGTCGTCGACCAAGTCGATCTTGTTGAGGAAGACCACGATCTTCGGCACGCCGACCTGACGGGCGAGCAGGATGTGCTCGCGGGTCTGGGGCATCGGGCCGTCGGCGGCGGACACGACCAGGATCGCGCCGTCCATCTGGGCGGCGCCGGTGATCATGTTCTTGATGTAGTCGGCGTGGCCGGGGCAGTCGACGTGAGCGTAGTGGCGCTCGGGCGACTCGTACTCCACGTGGGCGGCGGCGATCGTCACCGTCTTGGTGGCGTCGCGTTCGGTACCGCCCTTGGCGATGTCCTTATAGTTCTTGGCCGCGGTGCCGAACTTCGCCTGCGAGCGCGCCGACAGGGCGGCGGTCAGGGTGGTCTTGCCGTGGTCGATGTGACCGATGGTGCCGACGTTCACGTGCGGCTTCTTACGTTCAAAATTGGCCTTGGCCATGGTGGATCCTCCGGATCGTTTGAATGCCGATTACCTGAATGCCGATTGCCGAATGAAGGACAGCCTTCACTTAACCGATAAGCCGATTCGGCATTCGAAATTCGGCACTCGGCATTATTTGTCAAGCTGGTACTGGGGGTTGAACCCAGGACCTCCACATTACCAATGTGGCGCTCTACCACTGAGCTATACCAGCACGTGTCTCTCGCACGCGCCTTCCGCGCCCGCCGCTTACTGCGACCAATGTCGGGGTGACCCACCGACGAGGCCCCGGTTCGCTTCACGGTCGAGACCATTCGGTTCAGCACCAAATCGTTCCAACCGTACCGGCAATGCCGGACGAGCCCGCCGGGCGCACCGGGAGCGTAGAAGGGCGGACAGTATAAGCGCGTGCCGAACGATGTCAATTCGGGTGTTTCGCTCAACGTCGGCTCATCACCTGGCCCATCCATAGTAGGTCGCCTCAGTGCCCCGTGTCGCTTGGCCACCGCTTGCGGTCTCGCAGGACGGGGCGACCTCCCCTCGGCGACTTCGATCAGTGGTTCCGCGAAACCGCAAGCGGATCTGGCAACGTTCTCAAACTCTACATTTGCATATTCGCTTAAAGCCGTTACACCTTCTGGCCTATGCCCAAACCTTTGACCATCTGGTGCAACCAAAACTTCTCGCCCACCCTCGCTGCGACGCTGGAGCGGTCGATTGGCAGCCATCAGCTCGTCTGGGCATCCGACATGAAGGCCTCCAACCTCGTGGCGGCCGGGCACGACCCGGCGTTGGCGACCGCGCACATCGCGTTCGGTCAGCCGAACCCGGAGCAGGTGATCGAGTCGCCCAACATCCGTTGGGTTCACCTTACCAGCGCCGGCTACACCCGCTACGACCGTGACGACCTGCGCACGGCGTTCAAGGCGCGCGATGCCGCGATGACGAACAGTTCAGAAGTGTTCGCTGAGCCGTGCGCGCAGCACGTGCTGGCGTTCATGCTCGCGCAAGCCCGTGCCCTGCCGGCCTCGTGGGCCGACCAGTGCGGTTCGCGCGCCTGGCCGACCCCGAAGCTGCGGCCAATGTCGCGATTGCTGAACGGGCAGCGCGTGCTCATCCTGGGATACGGCTCCATCGGCCAGAAGCTGGTCGACTACCTGCGGCCACTGGAAATGGACATTATCGCCGTCCGCCGGACGGTGAAGGGGAACGAGGGCGTGCCGACCGTCACGGTCGACCAGACCGACGCCCTGCTCGCCGACGCCGACCATGTCGTGAACATCCTGCCCGCCAGCACGCAGACGACCGGGTTCATCGATTCGGTGCGCCTGTCGAACATGAAGCCGTCCGCCGTGCTGTACAACATTGGGCGCGGTGACACGGTGGACCAATCGGCGCTGATCGACGCGCTGCAGAACGAGCGCATCGCCGCGGCTTACCTCGATGTGACCTCGCCCGAGCCGTTGCCGGCAGATCATCCGCTGTGGAGCGCCCCCAACTGCTACATCACCCCGCACACGGCCGGCGGGCATCACGATGAAATGGAACGCCTGTTGGCCCATTTCCTCGGGAACCTGGAGCGGTTCGTGGCGAGCAGTGCGCTGCGCGATCGGATTATCTGAACTGGTATTGCCATCGGCGAGCCACACGCCGCAGATGTCATCCCGAGCGGAGCCTAAGGCGACGGGAGGGATCTCGATTGTCGGTAGTCGCTAGAAGGTCGAGATCCCTCAGGTCTCCAAGGCTCCCATCGGGATGACAGTCTCAGGCCTCTCAGGTACGCAGCGGTTACCGGAGCGGCTTCTGGCTGACTGTCATCGGTTGTTGCTTCCCCTTCCCTCTTCCGACGTCCCATCACTGTTGCTGTTGCGGCACCCAGTTCTGCACCGTGGCGCTGCTGATCGGCACGCCTTCGGGCACGAAGTTGAAGCCGATGCGATTCTCTTCATTTCGGCGGTCGACCGAGCCGTAGACCTGTAGCCAGAACTTGTCGAAACGGCGCGTCACGGTGCCTGCCGTCCGCACGTTCGCACCGTCGCCGAAGTCGTACTGCTGGCTGAGGCTGAGCAGGTATTTCGGCGTCACCTGATAGTCCATCGCTAACGTCATGATGTTCGAGCTGAACGGTTCGATGTAGCGCAGGCCGGCGTAATATCGCACGCGGTCCTCGTGCGACACGTTCAACCCGATGGCGGCGTTGGAGAGCACGCTTTCATCGAGGTTGTACGTGAGGTCGCCAAGCACCACGGTGCTGTCGCTCAACCGCCACGTGCCGTCGACCATCAGCGTGTTGCGCGGGATCGAAGCTTCCGGCATCGAATAGTAAAACACCCCGCGGAAGTCGTCCGGCGGCGTTTGGTCGACCGGCAGGCCGTCGAAGCCACTTGCCTGCGGTGGGCGATTGCGGAAGAACGAGGCCTCGGCGTTCAGCGTGAACACGTCGCTGCTGCGCCACCGGCCGGGGCCACCACGCTTGGTCTGCCAGCGCTGGCGCAGTGCAATCTGCATCGCGCTCAGATCGGTGATGTCGTCGATCGGCTCGTCGAAGATGTAAACATCGTTGCGGTCGACGTTCTGCGCGCCGGCGAACAGATGCAGTTCCGGCTGCACCACATGCCGCAGGCGGTGGATGTCCAGCAGTTGGCTGTACGCGTTGTCATCCACGCGCCAGAACGAGGTCGTGAACCGCGCGCCCACCCCGCCCAGCACGCGCTGCGTGACCGTGCCGTCCACGCCTTCCGAGTACGGCGTGTACCGCCCCACCACGTACGGAATCGCCTTCACCGGCCCGACGCTGAACGGAAATTGCACTTCCTGCCGGAAGTCGCCGCGGTAGATCGTGTCGTCGGCGATGCCCGTCGTGCCGACGGAGGGAATGCCCGGCGTCGACTGCGGTGGGTTGAACCCCTGCTCGATCAGCGACGCCTCGCTGACGTTGTGGTTCAGGCCCGACACGAAGTTGTCGCTGTAGAACGTCGCGTGCGGCCCCAGGCCGTCACCGATGCGGTGATAGCCGATCTCCGGCAGCCGCTCGACCTCGAACTGCTCCTGCTGCCATTCGGCGCTGGTGACGTAGTCGTTCGGCTGCGCGCTGAGCAGGAACGTGTAGGCGGTGTTGTCGACCGATCGCTTCAGGTAAAGCGCCGACTCGCGCGTCACGCCCTCGTCGAACTCCTCGTCGTACGGCTCCCATTCCTCCAGGAACGTGGGGTCGGAGACGTACCAACTCTGCGTCTGCAACTGCCAGCCGTCGGGGAAGAAGTGCTGATGCCTGAAGCCCGCGACGCCGCGGATTTCCTTGTACCCGGGATCGACGGCGGTGCGGCCGCTGCCGAGGCGGTCGATGTCGTGCTCGTAGACGAAGTACGAGTCGACCTCGCCGAAGAAGTCGATCGGCTGCCGCGTGTTTTCCGTGACCACCCCACCGCGATACTCGGCGTTCAAGCCACCCGCCGGGCCGCGGTCACTGTAGTAGTCGACCCGGTAGCTGGCGTCGAGCGTGTCGGGCGATTCGAGCCCCAGCGTTTCAAACAGGCCCCAGGTTGTGCGCACGCCCAGGCCGTAGTTGTCGCGGCGTTCCAGCGCCAAATCACGCAGCGCCGCCCCGCGACCGGTGGCGGTGCCGGAGGTGTAGGGCAGCCAGAAGACGGGGATGCCGACGAACTTGAAGAACGCGTTGTTCGCCTTGAATCGCGGCGACGAGCCTTCGGGCGTATGGATGTAGATCCGACTGGCCTCCAGCGCAAACGACGGCCGGGCGAACTGGCTCGTCGTCAACTGCACGCCGCGCCCTTCGTACTCGCCTTCGGATAGCTGCTTGAGCGTACGCGCCCGCATGACGAACGGGATGCCGGACTTCATGTCCGTCGTGTGCAGCACCGCCTGCGTGAGCACCGCCGACTTATCGTCGATTCGGAAGTAGGCGCTGCGCCCGGTTAACCGCTGCTCACCAATGCGCTCCGTGGCGGCCGGCATGTAGATGATGCGGACGTCGCCCTCGAGGTAGATGGCCTCCAGCGATGCGCCGGGACCGGTCAGCCCTTCGCTCTTGGGATCCGACGTCTTGATGCCGGTGTAGACGACCGCATTCTCGGCGTAAAACTCGGCGTAGGAACCATCTGGCCAGCGGTGGAAGATCGACGGGCCGGGCAGCAGGTACGCCACCTCCCCATCGTGCTCGATGCGCTGCAGGTCGCCCTTCAATGCGATGCGCACCTCCGTGCCGGGGGCCACGTCGGCCAGTGGGTCGGCCTGTGGCGGTGCGGCGGCGGGCGCCTGCGCAGTGCTGGGCTGGGTTGAGCCGGGGGGCGGGGCCAGTTCTTCGCGGGCCACCTGCTCGTCGTTCCGTAGTTCCACCGCGGCGCGGAACAGCGGCGAATCGCTCTCGTCGCGCGCGATGCGTCGGGATGCCTCGAAGCGCAGGTCGCCGCGGGCGACGGTGGTGGCGTACAGGTTCGCCGCGCTGCGCGTCGCGCCGGCGGCCTCAATCTCGGCGTTGCCGATCAGGGCGATGCCGACCTGCTGCGCGTCGGGCGAGCCGGGGACGGGCTGAAGCCAGACGACGGCGTTGTCGGCGCGCAGCGTGGACTCGTCGGTGCGGATGACGACCGGGCCCGCGATCTGCATCACGCTGGCGCCGTCGCGGTCCTGCCAGGTGCTGACGGCGGCGCCGGCGACGTGGAAGCCCAGCGGGGACGTGGGCGCGGTGGTCGTGGTGGGCGCGGTCGCCTGTCCATTGGCCGTCGACGTCACGCAGACCGCGACTGAAGCTGCTGCGATCCACGCCCGCCAATGCACCCGAGGGACTCCTTCCCAACGCTACGATGAACTATGCCCGTTTCGCGAGGGCGGCATGATAGGGGCCACCGCCGGGTGAATCAATTTAGTGCGTGTTTGCGAGCGCAGCCGCGTGGCGGGTAGATTGGCGTACGCGTCCGTGGTTCGAGGCCTGTCGTGACCACTCGCCGCGAACAGCGGACCACTGACAACACCATGTTCGGTTTTGGCAAGAAGAAGCAGGACGAGGGGACGCCGCAAGGACCGGGGGTCAGCAAGCGGCTCTGCACCGACAAGTTTTCCGGCAAGTACCCGCACGTGGGCCTGTACGACTGTCGCGAGCGCAAGGTATGGGTCGCCAAGCCGCTCAACGGCCAGGCCATTCGCACCTCGCACGCCCGGCTGATCACCGGGGCCGAGAACGCGACCAGCACCGTGTGGAAAGACCGCTTCCTCTGCTTCTGGTTCTACACCCCCAACACCGGCGAGGGGTACGTGCACGGCTACCCGATCGACTGGGACGAGGCCCACCTGCTCGTCCGCATCGATCCCAACTGGGACTACGACCGCCAGCGCTTCATCGCGCCCGAAATGGAGGACCACATCGACGCCAACCTCGAACGCCAGTTCCGCCACGGCGAACAGGTCTTGGCCTTCTACGCCGCCGCGAAGCTGTCGTATCCGTTAAGTTTGCACTACATCGGCCAGCGCGCGACGGAGTCGCAGTTTTACGTGAAGCGGCTGGAAGGCGCTGGTTAAGGCCCTGCATGGCCATCAACATACTTGATGCATGGGTTCCGGTCCCCTCTCCCGCGTACTCGCGGGGGAGGGCCAGGGAGGGGGCTGCGCGTACGATCGGGGACATGTCAGCGCTCGCGCCCCCACCCTAACCTTCCCCCGGCGTACCGGGAGAGGGGACCGGAGGGACGCGCGGGCACGGAGTGCGTCAGGTCTGTTGTTGCCCTTCCATGGCTTATGTCAGCCAGATCCGCCCCCACTGACTGGAAACGGCGTTTTTACGCCTCGAACCCGACAACCGTTTTTCCCATGCCGGCTGCCGGCCGCTCGTGCGAATGTCCGATCATCTCGTGCGAACGGGGCAGCGGCTCGTGCGAACGTCACATTCGCACGTGCGAACGTCGCATTTGCACGAGCAAACGTCGCATTTGCACGTGCGAACGTCGCGTTCGCACGAGGAAATGGCGCGCTCGCACGAGGGAATGCGTCATCCGCACGAGCAAACGTCCCGTTCGCACGTGTGCCCGCCGCATTTTCCCGCGCGAATGCGGCGCCTCCTCGGGCGTTGGCCGCACGCGCACGGGCAAGTGATCGGGTCCGCACGGCTGAAGAAGGTATGAATCCGCCATCACCGCCTCGCCATTCCACCCCACCCGCTCCGCGGTTACCCTGCTCGCAAACCGTTCAAGGACGAGCTGGCACCGCGCGCAGGGACATCAACATATGACCACGACCTTTTCCCCGACCATCCGCACGTTTCAAGTGTCACCGGACGTGCCGGAGGCATTGCTGCCGCTGGCGGAGATGGCGCAGAACCTGTGGTGGGTTTGGAACCCCGACGCCGTCGAGCTGTTTCGGCGGCTCGATCGCAAGCTGTGGAGCGAGGTCTATCACAACCCCGTGAAGCTGCTCGGCATGCTGCCGCAGGAACGGTTAGCGGAGGCGGCCACGGACGACGGCTACCGCGCGCACCTGGCGCGCGTGTACGAGGCGTTCCGCGCGCACCTGGACCAGCCGGGCTGGTTCGCGAGAGCGCACAGCGACACGAAGATGCTCGTCGCCTACTTCAGCGCCGAGTTCGGTTTGCACGAATCGCTGCCGATCTACTCCGGCGGTTTGGGCATCCTGGCGGGCGATCACCTGAAGTCGGCCGCGGAGATCGCGCTGCCGTTGGTGGGCGTGGGGTTGCTCTATCGCAACGGGTACTTCCAGCAATATCTGTCGGCCGACGGTTGGCAGCAGGAGTCGTACCCGGAGCTGGACTTCTACAACCTGCCCGTGCAGCCCTGCACGCACGCCGACGGGTCGGCCGTTCAAGTGCGCGTGGACCTGCCCGACAACCCGGTCCACTGCAAGGTGTGGAAGGTCAGCGTCGGCCGGATTCCGCTGTACCTGCTGGACACGAATTTGCCCGAGAACGCCCCGGCCGACCGCGACATCACCGCGCGGCTGTACGGCACGGGGACGGACCTGCGCATCAAGCAGGAGATCGTGCTGGGCATCGGTGGCGTGCGCGCTCTGGAGGCGATGAAGGTGCCGGCCAGCGTGTTCCACATGAACGAGGGGCACGCCGCGTTCCTGGCGCTGGAGCGGATCCGCACGTTGCTGGCGAACAGCCCGATGACGTTCGACGAAGCCCGCCAGCAGGTGATGGCGACCAACATCTTCACGACCCACACGCCCGTGCCGGCGGGCATCGACATGTTCTCGCCCGAGACGGTGCTGAAGTTCTTCCGCGACTTCATCCCCGGGCTAAAGCTGAACGACGAGGGCTTCCTGGCATTGGGCCGTGAGGATGTGACCAATGCCAAGCAGGGTTTCTCGATGGCGGTGCTGGCGATCCGGCTCGCCGACAGCGCCAACGGGGTGAGCTGGCTACACGGCGATGTCAGCCGGCACATGTGGCACAACATCTGGCCGGCGGTGCCGCCCGACGAGGTGCCGATCCGCCACGTCACCAACGGCATCCACACGCGCTCGTGGCTGGCGCCCGACATCCAGTTCGTGCTCGAACGTTACCTGTCGGACAAGTGGAAGAGCGACCCGACCGACCATTCGGTCTGGAGCGGCGTGTCGCAGATCCCCGATGCCGAACTGTGGCGCGCCCACGAGCGCTGCCGTGAACGGCTCGTTAGCTGGACGCGCCGAAGGCTGCATCAGCAGTACGCCAGCCGCGGCGCCGGCTACGACGACCTGCAGGCCGCCGACCAGGTGCTGGACCCCGAAGCGCTCACGATCGGCTTCGCGCGCCGCTTCGCGACCTACAAGCGCGGCGCGCTGCTGATGCGCGACCCCGAACGCCTCAAGCGTCTGCTGGAAGACACGAAGCGGCCGATCCAGTTCGTCTTCGCGGGCAAGGCCCACCCGGCCGACAACGAGGGCAAGGAACTGATCCGCGCGATCGTCAACTTCGCCCGCCAGAACCCACAGCTGCGCCGCCGGATGGTCTTCATCGAAAACTACGACATGAACGTCGCGCGTTACCTTGTGCAGGGCGTGGACGTCTGGCTGAACACCCCCAAGCGCGGCATGGAGGCCAGCGGCACCAGCGGCATGAAGGCAGCTGTGAACGGCGTGCCGAACTGTTCAATTTTGGACGGCTGGTGGGTCGAGGGCTACGCCCCCGACAACGGTTGGGCGATCGGCCGCGGCGAGACGTACGCCGACCCCGACCTGCAGGACCAACTGGAGAGCCAGGCGCTGTACGACTTGCTGGAGAAGCGCATCGTCCCCGAGTTCTACAACCGCGGCATCGACAACCTGCCGCACGAGTGGATCGCGCGGATGAAGGCGTGCATCGGCCAACTTGCGCCGATCTTCAACACGAACCGCATGGTGAAGCAGTACGCCGAGGAGTTTTACGTGCCCGCCGCCCAGCGCGGTCTGATCCTCAGCGCCGACGGTGGCAAGCGCGGCGTCGCGCTCGCCCACGCCAAGGATCGCCTGCGACAGCGCTGGGGCGGCATCAAGATCGTCGGCGTTCATTCCAGCGGCAACGGTCACTTCAAGGTCGGCCAGGCGATGCACGTCGAGGCGCTCGTGGACCTGCCCGAGATCGACCCCAACGAGATCAGCGTCCAACTCTACTGCGGCCCGATCAGCGCCACCGGCCAGGTGGAGAAACCCGCGGTCATCTCGATGACGATGTCGCGGACGATGTCCCCCCATCGCTACGTCTTCGCCGGCACCCTGACCTGCGAGACCAGCGGCCGCCAAGGCTACGCCGTCCGCGTGGTGCCGGGGGAAGCGGATATGGCCAATGCGTTTGAACCGGGTTTGATCGCGTGGAACTGAGGTAAATGACGCGCTTCGGACCACCCCTGACGCACGCCCGCGGTCTGGTCCCCTCTCCCGGTACTCCGGGGGAGGGTTAGGGTGGGGGCCACTCGACGCTACACCTAGGTCCTGTCTGAAACCCCCGCGTAGGGGCTGGCCTCCGTGCCTGCCCTTCTTCGTTTCGGGTGGAATCGAAGAGGGCAGGCACGGAGGCCTGCCCCTACGCGGTGGACTCAGACGACGTTCTCAGACAGAACCCTAAAGGTCTTGCCCCTCGCGCCCCCTCCATAGCCCTCAGGGGCGAGTAGGCGGGAGAGGGGACCGGCCCCATGCGCCAAGTATGTTTATGCTGACGCCCGTTCTCGCCTGTGCCTCGGGGCAAGGGTCGCTTCAATTCCCACTTCCCTACAGCGCCTTCAGCAGCACGCGCACGATGCGCGTCAGCCCGGCCTTGGAGTTGCCGATGAACTGCGTGAAGATCTTGTTCGTCACGCCCATGAATTCCTCCATGTCGTCGAGGCGGGCGCGGGTCATGCTGATCGGGTGATCGTGGGCGGCCTTGCCGATTGTGGACTCGTCGACCATCTGGCGGCACTGGTGCAGCGCCTCGATCACCGGGTCCAGTTCCCGCCGTTTGCGCTCGGCAGCGATGATCGAGAACATCTCCCAGACGTCGCTGAGGCTCTCGAAGTACTCGCGCCGCTCGCCACGCTTGTGCAGCCGGCGGATGATGCCCCAGTCGCACAGCGCCCGCAGGCTCATGCTGGCGTTGCCACGGCTGATGTTCAGCCGTTCCATCACGTCGTCCGTACACATCGGTTGCCCCGTGATGTACAAAAACGCGTGAATCTCGGCCATCGTGCGGTTAATGCCCCACGTCTGCCCCATCTCGCCGAATCGGCGGATGAACAGGTCCTGGGCGGTGCGTAACTGAACTTCCGGGGCAACGGCAGGCTTGGTAAGCGTCTGAGCCATCGTACGTCCTTTCAGATAGTACTGAAAGTATAGCTACAGGAATGGAGAGCTCAAGATTTCACGGAAATTGAAAGTAGACGTACGGACAGTCGGCTGTCTGCACCAAATCCGACCTTAACTGTGTTTAGCCGCGAGCCTGCTCGCGATGGGTTAGAACTTCGCGAGCAGGCTCGCGGCTAAAAAACGGGGGTCGAGCGCGCGGGTAACACGATCTCCATCCAGTTGCGAAGAGGATTTTGATTATCGCGCGTCCGTAGAGTTCGGTTCCGCTACTCGCGCCCCACGCTCACAACCGCGTCCTTCGGTTCCATGAGTTCAACCTTACAGTGTTCGGCGGGCGTGTCGTTCAGCACCGCCTGCAGGTCGGCGATTGACCCGATCGGCTTGCCGGCGATGGAGGTGATGATCGCCCCGGTCGCCACGCCTTCTGGGATCGAGCCGGCGGCCTTGTTCACCGCCAGCACCATCACGCCGGCCGACTGCCAATGACCGGGCACCGGGCCGAGCACCATGCCGCCCCACCGCAGCCGCTGGTTGGTGCGGTTGACCGCGACCTGCGTCTGCGTGCGGGGGCGCAGTTGGACGAAAATCGACATCGTCGTGCGGCCGCGATGGACCTTCATCGACAATGGCTTGGCAATGTCCGCCAGCGCGACGCTGCGGATCAGGTGATCACCGTCACGGAGTGTTTGGCCATCGATTGACTCGATGACGTCGCCTCGCATCAGCCCGGCTAAGGCGGCGGGTGAACCGGCTTCGACCGTGTCTACGCGGGCGCCGGCGTCACTCGTCATGCCGACGGCGGCGCGGTCGCTGAGCGTCGGTCGGCTGACCGCGATGCCCAGGAAGCCGTGAACGATCTCCCGCCCGTCCTTCAGATCGCGCACGAGTTCCAGGATGTCCCGGTCGGCCGGTATCGCAAAACCGATCCCGTTCGCCTGCCGGTGCGGCAGCACGACGGCGGTGTTGATGCCGATCACCTCGCCGGCGAGGTTGAACAACGGCCCACCTGAATTACCCGGATTGATCTGCGCCGTTGTCTGAATCAAATTGCTGTAGAGACGATTTTCGTTACTCGCCAGCTTGGGCAGCGAACGGTTGACGCCGCTGACGATGCCGACGCTCATGCAGATCTCGCCGTCGCTCGACAGCCCGTAAGGGTTGCCCAGCGCGATCGACCACTGCCCCCTGCGGGCTTCACCGGTGGCGAAGCGCACGGGCGGCAGGCCACGAGCGGGAATCTTCAGGACGGCCAGATCGGTGCGCGGATCGGTGCCGACCACGATGGCGGGGTAGACCTTGCGGTCATCGGTCGTCACCCAGAGTTGCTGGGCTTCAGCGACGACGTGATCGTTGGTTAAGAGGTAGCCATCGGAATCGATGACAAAGCCGGTGCCGACGAGGCGGGCAGACTTGTCGAATACGGCGCTGGCGAGCTGGTCGGCGTTCAGGTCATCGGCCCGCACGAGCGCGTTTGACTCAACCGCCTTCGCCGTCGCCGAGATCGCGACGACCGAAGGGGCCAACCGCGTCGACAGCTGCTCGAACTGCTGTTCGATCGCCGCCAGATCCCCAATGTCGGAGACGACCGCCGACGTTGCCGCCGGGGCGTCACCACCGTGAACCGACGATGCCGTCAGCGTCATCGTGTAACCGATGCAGCCGGCGACGCCCACAAACGATAATAACCGTCGCAACGCTGCCCGCGTGCGGCGACCACTTGCCCGTCGTTCCATTGAACAACCCCGACGAGTTACAGCCCACCATTCTTCGTACAACAGATCCCGTGTTAGTCGTATCGTCTGCCCAGACGACCGACTAAAGCGCCCAATCCCACTAAAGCAATTTTGGGGCCAAGTTATCGGAACGCAAGAGGGCCGGTGCGCTTATCTGTCAATGGACAAAATATCGCGATTATTCGGCTGTTGACGGGCTCTTCGGTGTAACGAAAGACCCCGCCGTTGTCCGGGGCGTTCTGAGACCGTGTTACGGATCTCAGCAGCCACGGGCGACTGGCGGGGTCGGTGCGCTTTGTTTAGGCAATCGGGTCTCTTCCGGTCCCTCTCCCAAGTACTCATGGGAGAGGAGAGGTGAGGGTGATTTTCGACCTAATGACGGCCCTTGTTATTTGAGATCACCCTCACCCTAGCCCTCTCCCGGCGTACCTGGAGAGGGAACCGGATCCTGGGGCTTACTCCGCATCCTCCTCGGTTTCCTCAGGCGTCAGCGGCGCGTCGGCGGCACTCTTGGCCTTTAACAGGCCCTTGCTCTGAAGGACCGCATTGCGGATCTCCTCGGCCAGGTCCTTGTTCTCGAACAAAAACTGCTTGGCGTTCTCACGGCCCTGGCCAAGACGCGTGGTCTTGTAGTTGTACCAGGCGCCGCTCTTCTCGACGATGTTGCCCAACGCCGCCAGGTCGAGCAGATCGCCCTCGTAGCTGATGCCGCGGTCGAACATGATGTCGAACTCGGCGTCGCGGAACGGGGGGGCGATCTTGTTCTTCACCACGCGGGCGCGGGTGCGGTTCCCGACGGCGATCTCGCCTTCCTTAATGCTACCGGTCCGACGAACGTCGATGCGGATGCTGCTGTAGAACTTCAGCGCGCGACCACCGGTGGTCGTCTCCGGGTTGCCGAACATCACGCCGATCTTCTCGCGGATCTGGTTGATGAAGATGACGGTGCTCTTGCTCTTGCTGATGGCGCCGGTCAGCTTACGCAGCGCCTGCGACATCAACCGGGCCTGCAAGCCGACGTGGCTGTCGCCCATCTCACCTTCGATTTCCGCCCGCGGGATGAGGGCGGCGACCGAGTCGATCACAATCACGTCGACCGCGTTGCTGCGGACGAGCAGTTCGCAGATTTCCAGCGCCTGCTCGCCGGTGTCGGGCTGGCTGACCATCAGGCCGTCCAGTTGAACACCGAGGCGCTTGGCCCACGACGGGTCGAGCGCGTGCTCGGCGTCGATGAAGGCGGCGACGCCACCGGCCTTTTGCGAGGCGGCGATGATGTGCAGCGTGAGCGTCGTCTTGCCCGAGCTTTCCGGCCCGAAGATCTCGATCACGCGACCCTTGGGAATGCCCGACCCCCCCAAGGCAATGTCGAGCGACAGCGAGCCGGTGGGAATGCCGTCGATCGGCTTGATGTTATCGCCGTCGAGCTTCATCACCGAGCCTTTGCCGAACTGCTTCTCGATCTGCTGGACGGCCCGGGAAAGGGCCGAGTCGCGAGCGGGATCGCGCGGGGCGGTGCCCAGCGCGGCAGCGGCGGATTCGTTCTTCTTTTCGGCTAATTGAGCAGCGGATGGCCTTGCCATGGGAGGAGCTTTCTCGCCGGGTATCTTGGTCAGCCGGCGTGCGGGTGCGGGTCGCCATCCCACCGGTAAAACGGGAGAGGCAAACTGCACCATTGTCGTGACTAGAGACGGGCTATGCTTCTCGGGGCTGCCGGAGAATCGTCCGAAACGGATCGCACTCGTTGCGAGCACGACAAATCGTTCCAACCGATCAGGTTCCAGCGGCCTTGCCAAACGGGATCCAACCCGCTCGCACACCCGCAATCGCGGCTCGACGCCAGTCACCAGCGTCCCGGCCACGTGTTAGGTCGAAGTTTAGTAAGGGATCGGTCGTTTGGGAAGGGGAAAGTTAGGAAAATTTTTTGGCTGCGAGAACGAGGTACTGAACGGCATTTAACAACAATGAGGTGACGTCAAAACGTTCAACAAAATCGCATTTGGCATCCCGAACGGATCGCCTCGCGCGATCTGTAAGGCGACCTGAGGGATCTCGAACCACGGACGGTTCGCGGCCTTGGGAAACCCTCAGGTCGCCAAGGCTCCCATCCTGCATGACACTCGGCGCGGGTTCGCAGTCGATTCAACTGCTAACTACTACGGCGACAAACGCGATCGCTGCCAACCCGTTTCAGTCCTTTCGTACACCAGCCGATCATGTAACCGACTCGGCCGACCTTGCCAGAACTCGATTCGGCTCGGAATGACGCGATAGCCACCCCAGTAGTCGGGCAGTGGCACGTCCTTCCCTTCCAGTTCCTTTTCCTTATCCGTCTGCCGGCGTTGCAGTTCGTCGGCCGATGCGATGACCTCGCTTTGCTGGCTGGACAGGGCGCCGATCTGCGACTTGCGCGGGCGGCTGTGGAAGTACCCTTCCGACTCCTGGCGGCTGGTCTTCTCGACCGTGCCCTCAATCCGCACCTGCCGCTCCAAGTCCGGCCAGAAGCAGACCAGCGCCACGCGCGGGTTGGCGACCAGTTCGTGGCCCTTACGGCTTTCGTAGTTGGTAAAAAAAACGAAACCCCGCTCGTCCACCCCCTTCAACAGCAGGATGCGGGCCGACGGTTGCAGGGTCGCCGCGTCGACGGTCGCGACCGTCATCGCGTTTGGTTCGATCACCTTGGCGGCCAGCGCCTGGTCGAACCACCTGCGGAACTGAACGATCGGGTCCGCGTCGGCGTCCTGCTCCAATAGCGCGGCCTGGCGGTAGTCCGTCCGCAGGTCCGCCAGTGAGGGTGAGGTGGTGCTCATCGTGCCGATTGTAGAACCGAAAAATTCCGGACGCGAGAATTCCACCCCATAGCCCGCCGCTTGCGGTGGGAAACGGTCATCCAAGAGGAAGTGGATGGTGGGCAGTAGGTAGTGGGCAGTCCGAAGATAACAAGCCTCCCCCGCCTCCCCACCCCAACCCTCCATAACGGTCTTAACACCTCAACCGCCTGCCATCGCGAGTCTACCGATGAATTCGCGCGTTTTCGCTATCGGTCGACGATGATGCTAGGTTACAATCGCCGGGACGCGGAGCGACCTGGCCAGCGGAAAAGAGACGGGCAAGTCCGAACTAACTTGGCACGCGCTTCGTCCTATTGGTCACTGGACGATCCCCATCGCCGCCCACCCACCTGAGGCCGGGCGCGCGGTGAGCGGTTCCGTTGTCGATTTTGCACCATGGCACGTTCATCAGGTTGGTTGGATGACCTTAGACGCTGATCTCAATACGGCCCCCTCCGCCGCGCTCGTGCCGCAGGGCAAGCACGCCGGACAGACGGCCATTCCGCTCCTCCGCCCCGCCACCATCATCGGTGCCCGCCATCGGTCGCACGTGCATCTGCTCTCGCGATCGGTCAGCAAGGCCCACGCGATCCTCATCCGCACCAACGGCGGCTACTACGTCCGCGACCTCGCGTCGCGCTCCCACGTTTACGTCAACGGCCGGCAGGTTCGTGAAGCCGATCTTGTCCATGGCGATCTGCTGAAGATCGGCAACTTCGTCTTCCGCTTCACCGAGCGCAACGTCCCCAGCGATCGCCGCCCGTCCACCCGTGCCGCCGAGGCCGCGTTCGAGGTGGAGGGCAGTTCGATGCCCTTCGCCGTCCAGGACCGCTCGGTGCTCATTGGTCGCCGGCAGCAGTGCGACGTGTCGCTGATTGAGTCGTCCGTCTCCACCGCCCACGCGCTGCTGTTCGACATGGATGGCCATTGGTTCCTGCGCGACCTATCGAGCCGCACCGGCACGTGGTTGAACGGCACGAAAATCCATCAGCAGGAAATCCGTTTCGGCGACGAGATCCGCATCGGTGAGACCTCGATGCGTTTCGTCCCCTCTACCGCCGACGCTTTGCGACCGCAGGTGGACGAGTTGGAAGACCTGGTCGGCACCGCGCCACTGCTGGAGCCGGAAGAAGCGGACGTCCTGCCGCAACTGCTGCTGCCACCCGATGCGCCAATTGGCGTCGCCCGCCCCGTGGCCGTGCCCGAAGTACCCGCAGCCGAAGCCCCAGTCGAGACGGCGGATGAGCCAGACGCTCTTCCGATCGACGAACCCCTACCGCTCAGCTTCGACCTTGATGAGCCCGCTGCCCCGGCGATCGCTGCCGCAGATGATGCGCCCGACGCTCCCGCGGCCGACGAAGACGACCTTCTGCAGATGATGCTGGACGAGCCCGAGGCGCCCGCGGCCTCCCCACCGCCGGCCGCGCCAGTGGGATCGGGTGTGCCGGCGCCGATGGGCGTGATCGAGGCCGAGCGTCGCAACGCTCCACCGGCCAAGCAACCGCCCGCCAAAGGCGACGACCTCGTCGATCTCGATCAGGAACAGGAGATCGACCTCGCGAGCGATCCGGATGTTTCCGGACCGGGCGAGACAGCCACGCTGCGCCTGGCGCCCGACGACACCCAGCGGAAGCCGTCGCTGTCCGACCGGGTCGTCGACCCGGCCGACAACAGCGACACGATCAGCGAGGCGCAACGGCTGCTGGTGGATGCCGACCTTACCGCCGACCGGCTGTCGTCCAGCGCCACCGCCGCCGACCTGCAAAGCGCCGCCGAGGAAGCCGTCGCCGCCGCCAACGTGGAGGCCGGTGAGGCCGATTCCTACGATGCCTTGTCGCTGAGCGACCTGAGCGCGCTCGACGCCCCCGCTGACGATGCGACCCCACCCCCGTCGGACGTGGAACTGGAGCCCCGCCGGGGCTGGCGCCGTCGCAGTGGTAAGGACCAGGAAGCGCCCGCGGCGGCTGAACGCCCGACACCCGCACCCGCTAAAGACGTGGAAGCGGCCGCGGCCGCTGCGCCATCACCCTTCGAACCAACCCCGGCGCGCCCCGCGGCACCCGAGCCTGAGCCTGATACAGAAGCTCCGTTCGAATTCGAACCCGCCGCCGAGGCAGCAGCGCTCGAAGGGGTTGAAGAAGACGTATCGGTCGATGAGTCAACTGCGCCCACCGCCGAGGCCGAAGCGGAACCTGAAGCGGAGACCATCGCCGCGAGCGACGATGGCGAACCGCAGCCGATTGAAGATCTGTCGCGCCTGGACTTCTCCGCGCTGTCGCTGGATTCGGGCGCAAAGTCGTCCGACGACGTCGCGCTCGACCTCAGCGAGCCCGCAGCGCCATCCGAGGCGACGCCGGAGCTGAACCTGGGCATGGTTCCGCCCGACCCGGAGCCCACGCCGCCGGCCGGTTCCACACCCGTTCAACCGTTGATCGCAGCCGACGCGCTGGAACTGCCCGCCGCGCCCGAACCGGCCAAGCCGCGTCGCGGGCGGAAGACCGCGAAGAAGCCCGCGCCGGTGAAACCCGCGCCACCGGCCAAGGCCGCGCCACCCCCGCAGCCTCAGCCAAAGCCAGCTGCGAAGCCGACGCGCAAGCGTCGACTGACCAAGGCCGAGCTCGCCGCCGCCGCGGCCGCCGCGGTGGCACCAGAGGCCATCGAATCGGTCGAGCCGCTCGCCGCCGATGTCACCGAGACGCCCGCGACGCCCGAGCCGGAACTGGAACCGACGACCGCGTCGGCCGAGGTGATCGACACGAGCGAGCCAACGCCTGAGTCGGCGTTTGACCTGGCTGAGATGGACGAGACCGACCCCTCGCCAATGGCCGACGGCGACAATGTCGATGCGCTCACTGACACCACCTTCGGCCGTCAGCTTAACGACTTCGCCGGCGACGCGCCCGACCCGGTCATCGTTGAATCCCCCTTGGATGAATCCGCCGAACTGGAACCGCCGACAACGGCCGCACCAGATTCCACCGAGGTGGTCGCAGAACCCATCGTCACGGCCGAGGCAGACGAACCGCAGGCGACGGAATACGTGGCCGACGTGTCGCCTGCGACCGATTACCACCCGGCGACGCTCGACGAACCGATCGCCGACGCGCCTGCGCCGGCCGAAGCCGACACCACCGAGCCCGCGGCCAATGCCGACCGCCCGCGCAGCGCGCTGGAGCAGATCGCAGCATCGTTCTCAGCGGCCGATCTGGACGAGGTCGAAGCCGACGAACCCACCGCTCCGGTCCCATCGATGGGCGTGCTGGAAGCCGATGCACAGCTGGATGCCGGCTTGGCCGAGCCGTTGGACTTAACCGACGCGACTGCGGAAGTGCCACCGACCGATGTCGACCCCTTGGCCGACACAGGGCTCGCCACCGAGCTCGTTCCGGAAGCCCCACCGGAACCACCCGCCGCGCCAGAAGCCGCTGCGGTGAAACCGGTTGTCGACGAGACGCCTGCGCCGGTCACCGAACTGGTCGCTGATGTTGAAGTCGAAGCACCCACAGAGCCCGAGCCCGAACTTGTAGCGCAGGTGGACGCGCCAACGACGTCGCAGGAAGCGGCAACCGCCGCGCAGAACGAATGGCGGATGCCGGATGAGTCGGACCTGTTGGTGCCCGACGACGAGCCCGCCGATGGCATCGCGGACGGTCGTGATTCCGCAAGCTTCATCGGCGGGGTGCCGTTGCCCTTGAACCCCCTTGGCCAGCCGGAAGCCAGCGTCCCAGCCATTGCGGATGAAGGCGCGCCCGTTCCCGAATTGGACTTGCCCGAACTGGACCTGTCGCCAGAGCCTTCGATTGTCGTGCCGTCGGGTGATGTGGACATGCCCACGCCGGACGACATGCTCGACTTCGGCGATGACGCGCCATCGTCGGTCGAGCCGGTCAGTCAGACAAACGAGCCGGAAGCCCCGGCACCGACCGCGGTCGTCGAGCCGCCTTCGCCCGCGGCGGCGGCGGCATCAGCAACGGTCGTTCCCCCGCAGCATTTGCCCCCGCGTCCTCGGCAGATGGGTCGCCGTGCGACGCCGTTCGCCAAGACACCGTTCGACGAAATCCCCGAGCCGAACGGCGACTCCGACCCCAACGCCATCCCCCCGTTCGCCGGGCCCGGCCCTGCCACGTTCGGGCAGGTGACGACCGCGTTCGACGGGCTGGCCATGCCGCCGGTGCGCGAGGCGGACGTCTTCTCGCATCAGGTGCCCGGCCACGTCGTCGGTCAGAACCGCCAACGCCCCGCTGCTCCCACCAGCAGCGCCAAGGCGCCGGTGATTCCGCCGACCGACAGCACGCTGGGCCTGACGCCGGAGACGATCGAGTACGCCTCGCGCGAACCGGCCGACGTGCCCGCCAAGGCCGCGCGACCGACCGCGCCCGGCTTCCGTCCGCCGACCATGATCGGCAACGCGCCCGAGGGCAAGCGAACGCCCGGCGGCAAGCGCAAGAAGTGGTTCGGCCTGAAATGGCTGCTGCCCATGATGGTCTTCGCCATGGCGTTGGTGGCCGGGCTGATCTACGCAATGGTGCCGGTGGTCACGGTCGTTCAAGGTTACGTTGACTACAACAACCTCGACAAGGTATCGCCGGCAAAGCGCGAGCAGATCCAGGTAAGCCAGATGGCGCTGGTGACGCACGAGGAGACGCGCAAGCAGGCGGCGGACATCCTCGACAAGATGCCGATGCGGCGCGGCATGAATCCCGGCTTCCTCGCCAGCACCCAGGAAGCCGCCATCGCGCGGGACCGAAACGTCTCGATCAGCTTCCCGCCGCCCGGCACACGAATGGTAGTGCGCGTCAAGTCGACCGACCCCGCCCGCGATACGCTGCGCCTGCAGGCGTTGCTGACGCACGTCTCGGTCGCGACCGCGTCCATGACCGATCGGGCCCATCAGTTGAAGGAACTGGAACGCTCGCAGAAGGCCAAGCTGGCCGAGAACGAGCGTAACCTGATGGAGCAGGAGATCCGACTGGCGCAGGCTCGCCGGGCCGGCAATAATCGGCCGCCGGGTGAGGATGTGATCGCGCTGGAGAACGAACTGAAGACGCTCGAGACCGCACGCAGCGACGCGTTCCTGAGGGTGACCGACCTGCAAACCGAGTTGGATCAATTGAAGTCGGCCAATCCCGCAGCGGCTCCTGATCGACTAGCAAGCGTGCAGGCGCAATTGGAAGAGGCCCAACGCGTCGCCGACGCCGCCGGTAATGCGGCCACCAATGCCGACCGCGAGCTTCGGAAGATGCTGGTCGCCCGCATGGAGGCACAGTCCGCATACGAGAAGCAGCAGGAACTGGAACGCTCGATCGCCAGCTTGAAGGCGCAGCGACAGGAATTGCAGCAGAAGACCGTCGAGGCCGTCGCCGAGGCCGATTCCGTCGTCACGATGACGAAGTTCGTTGAGGGCACGATCACCGCGTCAAATCCCGAGGACCCACGCCTGATGTACGTGGTCATCAGCACGGTCGCGATCTGGCTGGTCTTCGTGATCCTGATTGCGGTCACTTGGAAATCCCAGCACGCCCCTGCAACTGCCGAGGAAATCAACGACGGCGACGGCTTCGATGCCGCCGACCCACAGTTCAGCCTGATCGCCCCTCAGCGTGACCCGACCGCGAAGGAAACCGTACCGGCGTAGTGTTGTGCGTCGTTGCCGTTCGCTTACAAGTCCACCCGGTTCAGCATTGGGATTCGCAGCAGCGTTTCGTACACCGGTTCCGGCTCGCCGAGCGTGCTCTTCATAAGGTGGATCGCGGAGACCGTAAACCAGCCTTTGGGCCCAAGGTCCGTCTGGCGCGCAACGGGAACTTTAGGCGCGTCGCGCTTCGAGCGGCCGATCGTCACGTGCGGGAGGAATTTTCGGTTCTCCTTCTCAAAGCCCAGCCGTGCGAACGCGGCATCCAGATTTGCCTGATAGTCGGCCAGTTGGTCCACGTCCCCCTTCAGTTCCAGTGCCATCACTTGCCGATCGGGCGACCCCAAACGAATCAGCTTGCCGAACTGCAACGCGACCGGTGGACATGGCGACACGCTACCCAGCGCCGTACGGGCGGCGTCCGCGGTGACGTCGTCCACCTCGCCGAGGAACTTCAGCGTGATGTGCAGGTGAGACGGGTTCGTCCAGCGGAACTCGGGATACCGGCTGGCGATGTCGGTGGTGAATCGCCGCAGGAGCGCCTGCGTGGGCAACGGTAACGGGACGGCGACGAAGAGGCGCATCGCGATCAATCCTTTGGCACGGGCCGCTGGTAGTTGCCGTTGAATTTCTCCGCCGGGTACTTCGCCCGGTTTTTCACCATCTTCGCCTCGGCGGCCGCAGCAACGTCGAGATCCATGCTGTTGGCCAGCGACAGCAGGTACATCAGCACGTCGCTTAGTTCCTCACCGACCGCCTTGCGAAAGTCGGCGTCGTTACGGCTGCGGTCGATCGCCTCCTCGGCCGTCAGCCATTGGAAATGCTCCAAGAGCTCGCCCGCCTCCACGCACGTGCTGGCGGCAAGGTTGCGCGGCGTGTGGAACTTGTGCCAGTTGCGCTCGGCGACGAACGTCGCCATCATCGACTTCAGGTCCGAAATCGTCGTTTGGGAGTCGGTCATAGATACTTAGTGTACGCGGAACGATCGCTATCCAGTTCCAGGAAAACCTTGCCGCTGAAGCGGCAAGGCCGGGTCGGTCGATAATGCGTCGATGGCCCTCGCGTTCCTGTTGCTCGTCATCTCCAACGTCTTCATGACGTATGCCTGGTACTACCACCTGCACAAGTTCAAGGCCTACCCGCTGATCGCGGTCATCCTCATCAGCTGGGGCATCGCGTTCTTCGAGTACGTCTTTCAAGTGCCCGGCAACCGCATCGGCAATAACGCAGGACTGTCTGTGGCCCAGCTTAAGATCGGCCAGGAGGCGATCACGCTGGCGGTCTTTTGTATCTTCGCGCGCGTCGTGCTGAAAGAACATTTGACGTGGAACGTATACGTGGGGTTCGCGTTCGTGCTGATCGGGGTGGTGTTCGTGTTCTACTTTAAGCCGATCCCACCGTCACATTAGGATTGATCAAAAAAGAGGGGCAGGCCCGGTGGCCTGCCCCTGCAAAAGCACGTCAGATTATTCGACTACTTCGATGCTGGCGGCACCGGCGCTGCCGGTGTGCCGTAGTAGCGCGGGTCGGCGCCTTTGGTCAGATCTGGCGCATCGGCGTACACCTCGGGTTGCTCGACATACGTGAACGTGCCCTTGCCGTCCGGCGCCGGCCCGCTGGCCCAACGGCCCTGCGAGCTCTCCGTGCCGGCGCTGAAGTTCAAGAACTGGTAACTGAACTTCGTGTGTTCCTGGCTCTGCGGGAAATTGGACGGGCAGGGCGTATCTTCCAAGCCGTCGGCCCGCAGCTCTTCGATCGCGGCCAGCCATTGGTTCTGGTGCATCGTGTCGCGGGCGAGCAGGAACGAAAGCAAGTCGCGCACGCCCTTGTCCTCGGTCATGTTGTACAAGCGGGCGACCTGCAGGCGGCCCTGGCTCTCGGCCGTCACGTTCAGACGGAAGTCGGCCAGCATGTTTCCACTGGCAGTGATGTAGGCCGCCGTCCATCGATTGCCCATGCTGTCGGCCGGCATCGCGCCCTGACCTGACGCGATCAGCAACTGCGGGTTCATCGCGGCCGCGGCGATCGTGTCCTTCGGATTCGTGCCGCCCAGGACCGCGCTGACGACGGAACTCTTCTTAGCGGCGCTTTCGGTGGTATCCGCATCGGCACCTTCGAGTAGTCGCGCGACCATCGTCGCCAGCATCTCGACGTGACCGATCTCTTCCGTGGCAATGTCCAGCAACATGTCGCGGTACTTGGCCGGGCCGCGACAGTTCCAACCTTGGAACAAGTACTGGTTCATGACCGACATCTCGCCCCACTGCCCGCCGATGACCTCCTGCAGCTTGCTGGCGAAGAGCGGGTCCGGACGGTCGGGCTTTGCGTGATACTGCAGTCGCTTGTCGTGAAGGAACATTGCTTACCTCGGTTTCGCCGCGAAAGGGGCGGCTTGTATTGGAGCAGCCACAACGCCCGTTCGCGCGAACGCGCTCGCCCTGGCCACGTGTTGAACGTGCCAGTGCAATGGACATACCCCCGAGGTTGCGCTCAGGAAGAACCTGACGCCGGCTCAACGGAGACATTCCACTGCGCCGCCTCGACGCGCTGCAATTGGAGTTCGGTTCGCCTACACTCCCGGGAACACGCCGCCTTCCGTGCAAGGCGGGCGCAACAATACCTAGAGAAGGAGAACGCACATGCCCATCAAATCCGCCAACGCCGTTTGGAACGGTTCGCTCGTCGACGGCAACGGTCACATGACCACCAAGAGCGGCGCCGTCAACGTCGACTATTCGTGGCAGGCCCGCTCGGGCGACGCCCCGGGCACGAACCCCGAAGAACTGATCGCGGCCGCCCATGCCGGGTGCTTCTCGATGGCGCTGTCGCACATGCTGGCCGAGGCTGGCCATCCGCCAACGAAGATCAACACGACCGCCGAGGTGTCGTTCGACAAGGTCGAAGGCGGCTTCGCGATCACGAAGATTCTGCTGAAGACGGAAGGTCAGGTGCCCGGGATCGACGAAGCCGCCTTCAAGAAGCACGCCGACAACGCGAAGACTGGCTGCCCGGTCAGCAAGGCGCTTGCGAGCGTGCCCATGACTCTGGAAGCGAAGTTCGTGAAGTAATATCGCGGTCACTACGAATGTCATCCCGATGGGAGCCTCAGGCGACCTGAGGGATCTCGATCCACGGACGGTTCTCGGCCGTGGATCGAGATCCCTCAGGTCGGCTAGCCTCTCATCGGGACCACACTTCCCTGACCAAGCGCAGGGGTCTGTCCGCTAGCGTTTAGGCTCCGATCGGCATGACATACGGACGCACGCTTAGCCATTTCGCATCACGCCAGCAGGTCATCCAGCGCCTTATCCAATTCCGGATACGCGAACACAAACCCCTCCCGCATCAACCGCGCCGGCACACAACGACGGCCAAGCAGGGCTAGTTCCGGGTCGGTGCGCATGAACCACGACCCCACGCGCACCATCGAAGCCGGCGCTGGCGGTGACCATGGCCGACCGACCGCACGGCGGAGTGATCGCATAAACTCGCGGTTGGGCTGTGGCTCAGGCGCTGTAGTGACGTACATGCCATGCATCGCGGGTTCGTCGATCGCCCGCATCACGATCGCGATAAGGTCGGCCACGTGAATCCAGCTGATGTACTGCCGGCCGGTGCCGACGGTGCCACCAAGGAACAGCCGTGCCAGCCGAGACAGCGTCTTCAGCGCCCCCGCGTTACGCCCTAACACGAAGCTGATGCGCAACGTGACGAACCGACACCCCTGCAATTCCGTCGCTGCCCTCGCCAGCGCCGCTTCCCACGCGGTGCCGACCTCCGGGGCGAAGCCGGTACCGATGGGGGCGGATTCATCCAGCACCTCGTCACCTGTGTCGCCGTAGATGTGGGCCGTGGCAGACTGCACCCAAACGCGCGGCGTCGTCCCCACCTGCTTCAACGCCGTCGCAAGCGCCCGCACGCTGTCGATGCGAGACTCCAGAATCACCCGCTTGTTCGCCGGCGTCTTGCGGCAATCCACCGTCCGCCCGACGTAGTTCACCACCGCATCCGCTCCCTCAATCTCGGCCGCCCACGGCCCGACGGTTTTGCCATCCCACGTCACGTACCGCACTTGGCCATCTACCTTGCTCGGTCCGCGCGTCAGTACGACGACCTGTTCGAACCGCTGGCACAGGGTCGGCAGCAACGATTGCCCCAGAAACCCGCTACCGCCCGCCAGGATGACTTTTCCGGACTTGGTGAATGTGCTAGCCATACAATCAGCGTACGCCAACTGCAGCCGTTGGCACGCGCCGACCGCGATGTTTCACGCGATTCGTTGTGGTCGAAGCGTTTGAACTGAAAGGAACGTCCATGAACGTGAAAGTATTCGACGAGAAGGGACAGTTGATCGGCCCCATTGACCTGCCGCGCGTCGAGAAGAGCGACGCCGAATGGCAGAAGCAGCTGACGCGCGAGCAGTACCTCGTCGCCCGCAACAAGGGCACCGAGCGCCCCTTCTGCGGCACGCTGCTCGACAACAAGGAGAAAGGCGTCTACGCCTGCATCTGTTGCGGCCTGCCGTTGTTCTCGTCCGACTCGAAGTTCAACAGCGGCACCGGTTGGCCGAGCTTCTTCTCACCCGTGGCGGCGGAAAACGTGATCGAGGACGTCGACACTGCCCACGGCATGCGCCGCACCGAGATCCTCTGCGCCCGGTGCGACTGCCATCTCGGTCACGTCTTCGACGACGGCCCACGACCCACCGGCCTCCGCTATTGCGTGAACAGCGAATCCCTTCGCTTCGTGCGCAGCGACGCGCTGGCGACGCTGGCAGAGCCCGTGGCGCAGTAGGTCAGCAGAACGTCGCGGGTCTTGTCGCGGTATTTCTCTCCTGGCGCTGATATAGGCGCTGGCAGCACGAGCGCCGCGCGATAGAAGGGATGGCCAACCCTTTACCGGAGGTCTCCGTGAAACGTGAACTGCTCGCCCTATCGCTCGCGCTGTGCGTCGCCGCCCCCGTACTGGCCGAGGACAAGCCAAAGGATGACACCAAGCACGAACACAAGCACGACAAGAAGGACAAAAGCGAGAAGATCAAAGCCGAGGACCTGCCCGCGAAGGTGATGACCGCCTTCAAGAACCTCTATCCGAACGCCACGATCACCGAGGTTGAGAAGGAAACGAAGGACGGCAAGGTCGAGTACGAGATCGAGTTCAAGGACGCCGACGGCAAGGAACACGACGTCGAGTTCAACGCCGAAGGTGAGAAGATCGACGACTGATCGCCGTTCAACACGATCCCGACGCTATAAAATCATCATCCTGAGGTACTCCGAAGGATCTCTGTGATTCCGTGAAGAAGAACAGATATCCTTCGGAGTACCTCAGAGGGTGTTTATCAAGTCTGGCCCCTCTCCCATGTACTCATGGGGGAGGCTGGGAGGGGGTGATTTCGAAACGACGACAAGTGTCAGCCGTTCGGAATCACCCCCTCCCAGCCTCCCCCGGAGTACCGGGAGAGGGGCCGGAGCGAGCCCCTCCGGCTTAATAAGCACCCTTTCAGGATGACGAGGCGCGGCGGGTCGACTCGAACTCTTCTGACGGACTCCCATCCCTTTCGTTGCCCGACAGCCATCGCACCGGTACCATCCGCGGCCTATGCGCTGGTTATTACATGGTCCGATGTCCGCCTCCGTCGGCGACGCCCTGCGGCGGCACGAGCACACCGCCGTCGATCTTGTCACCGCCGGTCTGCCCCCCGCCGCCGATCCCATGACCGTCTTGGACGCCGCCCGCAAGGGCCAGCTGGACATCGTCACCACCGACGACGCCCTCGTCCTGGCCGCCACCAAGGCAAAGCCGCTGAAGCGCTCCGTCGTTTACCTGCAGTTGGAAGGTCAGGACGTCGAACAGGACGACGCCATCGACCGCCTCTTCACCCGCTACAAGCGTCTAACGCCCAACCGCCTCTACACCGTCACCGAAAATCGCGTGAAGGTGCGCCAACTCCCAGGCGCTTAGGCACCGCGCTCCATGTAATTTCTTCTCAATCGGCAATCGCAAATCGAAAATCGGCAATCCCTATGTCCCTCCTCGTCACCGGCTCCATCGGCATCGATACCGTCGAAACTCCCTTCGGCAAGCGCGACAACGTGCTCGGCGGTAGCGCGATCTACTTCAGTTACGCGGCCTCGTTCTTCGCGCCCGTACGCCTCGTGGGCGTGGTGGGTGACGATGCCCCGCAGAGCGTCTTCGACACCTTTAAAGATCGCGACGTCGACGCCAGTGGCCTCGAAGTCCGCACCGGCAGCAAGACCTTCCGCTGGCACGGCTCGTACGTGAAGGACATGAACGAGGCCCAGACCGTCGAGGTCGACCTCAACGTGCTCGCCGAGCGCGCCCCGAAGATCCCGCAGAACTTCCTCGCCAGCCGCTACGTCTTCCTCGCCAACACCCACCCCGTATTGCAGCAGGAGATGGCCACTAACCTGAAGGACGCCAAGCTCATCGTCGCCGACACGATGAACCTCTGGATTCAAACCGAGCGTCCCGAACTCGTAAAAATGCTCGGCAAGATCCACGGCCTGGTCCTGAACGACGGCGAGGCCCGCCTGCTCACCGGCGAGAAGAACCTCATCACCGCCGCCCGCGCCGTGCTCAAGATGGGCCCGAAGTTCGTCGTCATCAAAAAGGGCGAGCACGGCTCGATGCTCGTCGGCGACCGCGACGTCTTCGTCCTGCCCGCCTACCCCGCCGACAAGGTCGTCGACCCCACCGGCGCCGGCGACAGCTTCGCCGGCGGCATGATGGGCTACCTCGCGACGCAGCAATCCCTCAGCCCCAGCACCATCCGCCGCGCCATGGCCTTCGGCACCGTCATCGCCAGCCACACGATCGCGGACTTCTCATTGGCAGGATTGCAAGCGACGACGCGCGATGCGATCGACGATCGCTACGATGCGTTCAAGCAGGCGATCAGCTTCTAAGGTAAGTGGTTCGACTTCTCCATGGACCTCCCCACCCTCCTTAGCGACCTCGGGCAATTGCTCCGCGAACACTGGCCCAAGGCCATCGTGTCGCTGGGCGCGCTGGTGATCGGCACGTGGTGGGGCAAACGGCGGGCGCGGGCGGAGTGGTCGCGCAAGCGGTTCCTGGACCGCATTAACTTCTCGTTGAACCTCATTCACGACGGCACCCTGCAGATCCGCACGCTGGCGGAGATGAACTGCAAGCAGGTCTTCCTGAACGAGGTCGCCGTCGAGCGCATCCTCGCCGCCGCCGCGAAAACGTCCGCCGACGACGCCATCCTGCCGCTACCGTCCGACGAGCGTTGGTACATGCTGAACGCCGTGCTGAACGAGATCAGCGAGCGCTACTCCGCCGGCTTCCTGAAGCGCGACATGGGCCTGCCCGTGCGGACGGCCAACTATCTGATCTGCCTGACCTACGAAAACGCCGGTGACCTGAAGACCCGCAAGATTCGTGCGATGATCGTGCGTAAGGACCTGCTATTAAACCTTCCCGCCGACCCGCCACGGCTGGAGCGCCCGCACCACGCGATCCGCTTCAACACGCTGAAGCAGCTCGCCGCCTCGTACACCGCCGATCCGTCGAACTTCCTCGACGTGGAGATCTGCCTGTAGCCTAAGCTGCAACGAAGGAACCGCATGGCCAAGAAGACCACCCCCACCACCGTCTACAACGGCAAGTTCATCCAGATGAAGTCGCGGAATGGCTGGGAGTACGCCAGCCGTACGAAGGCGACCGGCATCGTCGGTATCGTGGCCGTCACCGATGCCGGCGAACTGCTGCTCATCGAACAGTTCCGCCCGCCGGTGAACCAGACCGTGATCGAGATCCCCGCCGGCCTCGCCGGTGATACGGCTGGCAGCGAAACCGAGGCCCTACTCGTCGCCGCCAGGCGCGAGCTGCTGGAAGAGACCGGCTACACCGCCCGCCGCTGGAAACAGCTCGCCGTCGGCGTCCCATCGGCCGGCATCTGCGACGAAGTCATCACCCTCTTCCTCGCCACCGGTTTGAAGAAGACCGCCGACGCCGCCGGTGATGAATCGGAAGACATCACCACCCACCTCGTCCCCGTCGCCAAGGTCGAAGCCTTCATCAAGCGCCAGCAACGCAAGGGAAAGACTGTCGACCTGAAGGTCTACGCCGCGTTGAACTGGGCGGCGCAAGCGGGGAAGGCGTCAGCCGCGAAGTGACTTGTGCCGGTCCGGATCACCCGCTTCTGTAGGACAGGCATTCCTGCCTGTCTCTCCCCTCGTATTCTGTCTTCCCTCTTCTGTGGCACAAACATTCTCGTCTGTGTATCCCCCGTCTTCTCTCCGTCTCTTCCAGTTGCTCTGATAGGAGGAGAAAGACTTTGACGCGAAGCTCGCGAAGGTGGAAACGCGAAGAGGCGCGAAGGGCGTTGCGCCAGATCGATGTTCTTCGCGCAGCGCGAGCGTAGAGATGGACCGCGTGTTCTTTGACAACCAAACGATCGATGCGCGGGTCAAGGTCAAGCTCCTGCCCGTCCACCCGATGGTGCAAAATGGTGCAGAATGGTGCACGTTTTCGGGTTTTGACTTACCCAGACCGCCGCGATCGGCCGGGTTCCCCTTCGCGTCCGCCTTCGCGACCTTCGCGCCTTCGCGTCTCTTCTATTCTTGGTTGCGCAAGGCAGACAGGGGGGAGAGTAGGACGGGGAGAGAGACAGGCAGGAATGCCTGTCCTACAGAAGACGAACGCCGAGCGCGGCTCACGCGTCCACGACGTCCCGCTCCCGACTCACTCCGTCACCATCGCCAGCACGTCGCGGAACGGCACGCCGGACCAGCTGCCGAAGCGGCGGTCTTTCGTCAGCTTGGCACGGCTGGCGCCCGGCGACGGGATGCCGCAGAGGAAGCGGGCGAGTTGGCGCGGGGTGGACAGGGCGGAGTGGCGTTCGGATTGGAGTTGGCGGAGGGACTGGCGCTCGGCGGTGGTGGGCTCGGTGGGGACGGGCGTAGGCAACCCACCGGGGCGGTGGCCGCGGCACCAGCCGCAGTGGCCGCAGTCGGCCTCGGTGGGCTCGCCGAAGTAGGTCAGTAGGCGGCGGGTCTTGCAGCCCTGGTGGGAGGCGAATTTCGTGACTTCGTCTAACCGTTCGACATCGCGCACCTCGCGCGTGTGGAAGCGGTCGGACATGGTCTTCGTGAGCGGGCGGCCATCGGTGATGGTCTGCAGTCGGCGGTAGCCTTGGCGAATGCCGCCGACCTGCACGACCAGGTCGCCGCGCTCTTCGAGGTAGGTGATGGCGGCGACGATGCGCTCGCGCGGCTGGCCGAGGTCGAGCGCGATCTGGTGAACGTCCAGCACCGACCACGTCTTGAGCTTCCTGGCGCGCCCGAAGATGTCGCGCAGGAAGGCGGCGCGGTCGGCATCGTAGCCGGCGAAGATGTCGGCGAGCGGCCAGGCGTGCTGGAACTTGTACTCGGTGTAGAACGGGCCGGTGGACTCGATGTAGCCGTCGAGTTGCAGGTAGGTCAGCAGCGTTTCGACGACGAGCGGGCGCGTGTCGTTGGCGTTGGACAGCTCGTACGTGGAGACGTCGAACTGCTCGCCGGCCGTCAGCACGGTTTTCAGAATGCCGGCGATCGCCTCGCTGGTGGGCGTGTCGCCGAAGGTGAAGTTTTCCAGCGTCACGCGGTCGCTTATGCAGGCGAACATCTCGCAGATGCTTTCCTTGCCATCGCGACCGGCGCGGCCGATCTCCTGAGCGTAGTTTTCTAAACTCTTGGGCAGGTTGAAGTGGTAGACGTAGCGAATGTCGCGCTTGTCGATGCCCATGCCGAAGGCGATCGTCGCCACCACCACCTGCCCCGCCGACGCCATGAAGGTGTCCTGAATGGCGTGGCGAACGTCGGCATCCAGACCCGCGTGATAGGCGACGGCATCGATGCCGTTCTCGGCGAGAAACGTCGCCAGCGTCTCGGCGGTGCGCTGCAGCGTGACGTAGACGATCGTGGGGCCGGGCGGGCGCGTGCGCAGGCGCTTCAGCAGCGTGTGGGCCCGTTCACCATCGGTGCTGGGCGAGACGACCAGCGACAGGTTGGGCCGATAGAAGCCGGTCTGCACAACGTCGCTGGGTTCGATCCCGAACGCCGCTGCGATCTGCTTAGCAACCGGTGGCGTGGCGGTGGCGGTAAGGGCGAGCACGCGCGGGATGCCGAGGCGTTTAGCGAGCGGTGCAAGCTTGAGGTAGTCGGGCCGGAAGTTGTGGCCCCACTCGCTGATGCAGTGGGCCTCATCGACCGCCATCAGCGCGATGTTCAGTCGCGACAGCGTATTCAGGAAGCGTTCGTTGGCCAGCCGTTCGGGCGCGATGTAGAGCAACTTCAGCGACCCGTCGCGCAGCCTGCGAAACGTCTCGCCCGCCTCTGCGGTTGATACGGATGAATCCGACCGCGCCGCAGCCACGCCCTTGCGGACGAGGAAGTCGATCTGATCCTTCATCAGCGCAATCAATGGCGAGACGACGAGCGTGACACCATCGAGCATGAGGGCCGGCAGCTGATAACACAGGCTCTTGCCCGCCCCGGTCGGGAAGATGGCCAGCACCGATCGCCCCGCCAGCAGACGATCGACGACCGCCTGTTGTCCCTCGCGAAACGTGTTGAACCCAAAGACGTCGCGCAGCACGTCGCTGGCGGTTGGTGTGTCGATGTCGACTGGCATGCTGATCCCCTTCCGAAGGATAAATCGGTTAGGGATAAGTTAGCAACCACGGCCACGGCGTCAAAGGAATTTTTGGCGGCGCGACAGCGTCTCACGGTGGGACTAATGTTCCCCGGTGTTGCAATAGGGTTCATCCTGTCCAGAACAGCAAAACGAAGAGGGCCGAAGTCTACGCGACGCCAGGCCCTCTTCGTCGAAACACGCCATGTGCTAGCGGTCAGCCGTTGAAGGACCCAGCAATTTGGGCTGGTTCTGTTGCTGATCCTGCGGTTGCTGCGCGTTTTGGTTCTGGCCCTGCTGCATGTTCTGGCCCTGCTCGGTATTCGTTTGCGGCTGCATGGTCCCTGAGGCGGGCTGGGCGTTGTTGCCCTGTTGGCCACGGCCGTCGATCTGGGCGGTGCTGCCGTTCATCGTGACCGATTGCGCGAACAACAGCCGCTTGTCCTGCACCTTCACTGGCACGGCGGTGAACGTGATGCTGCTGTCCTTGCTGATATCCATCTTCAGCTTGTCGGCTTGGCCGAAGTCGACGGCGACCTTGCTGCGCTTATCGTTGCCCTGCCGCTGGGCGTCGACCATCGCGATCAGGTGCTGCGCGCCGCGGATGAGTTGTAGGCGCCGGTGTCGTAACGGTCGTAGTACCAATTGTCGCTGTCATCGGCAGTGTTGTAGCCGTACCACGAGTCGCTATCGCTGTCGCCGGACGTATCCTAGGGGGTGGAGTACGGTTCGTCGTCCCAGCGCCACCAAGACTCGTCGATCGGGTTGTAGTTATTGCAGTCGAACCATTCGGTTATGTCGAGCCAATGATTGTCCTCGTAGTACGAGAGGTGGACGCGCCGAACTCCGCCGCGTTTGCGGAGCAGCCCGCGCCGAAGGAGTGCGTGAGCGAGCGTCGCGGAGCTAACGCGATACGCGATCCGCGAGGGCATGACCTCGCTCGCTCGTCTGACGCGGCCGGGTGGTGCCCCGGCCGCGCTGCCGTGCCAATCACTTCGCCTCTCCGTGCGATCATCAATTCGGACTGACGCGCCGGCCGTCGCCGTGATAGATCGCCTGGCCCGCATCGCCGTTGGTGATGTACACGAATTTGTAGAGCATCTGCCCGGTCGAAGCGGGCTGCTGCTCGACATTGGTAAGGGACGCGTTGGGATGGTCCTTGCGGAACGCGTTCTTCGCGGCGTCAGGAACGACCGACATCGGAGCGCCAGACACAGTCGCCTGATCGTCCCGTTCGTACGTCTGGCAACCCACCATCGGCATTGCGACTAATGCGGCGGCCGAAACTAACACGGATGCTTGAATGTAGTTCTTGAACATAGCGATGTCTCCGTAAAGGCCACAAGACGGATTGGAGGGCTTTTGAGGCCGCTATCTACTTCTGGCGATGGAACCGCACGCTCTTGCCCTCGGTGTACTCGATCACCAGCACGTCATCACCGTCGAAGCGGTACTGCACCGTCGTGCCGCCGCGAATGGCTTCGGAGGTGATCTTGTTGCCCTGCACCTCGTAGGGCCCCTTCTTGTCGCGCACCTGACCGACCAGCGGCAATTCGGACCAAGCGGCGATGCGGACGGGCCCTTCTTCCTTAAACGTCAACCGGACCCTTACGTCACCGATAGGCGCCTCGACGTTCTCCGCTTCCCACGTGCCATACAGGCGTTGGGCCGCTGCGTCGTCGTCGTTGCCGCCACCGCCACCGCTTGCGGATGGCTGTGGCGTTGACTGCTGGCCCGCGGGTTCGGTTGAAGCGGTACTGGTTTGGGCAGACATTTCAGCGTTGGACGTCACTTCAACAATCGCCCCGTTATCGGTGGTGCCCGTGCCGGCGGACTGCGATGACGTTCCTTGCGGTTGCTGCGCAGCGTTGCCGCCACCGCCGTCACATCCAGCGATTAGCGCCACGAGCAGCCCGAGGATTGAGATTGGGAGTTTCATAGCGAATGCACCTTACGACTTTCCTCACAAGCGCCACAACGGATGAAACGCTCGTTCTGCGGTGCAACTTGCTGCGCATGATTGAATCTAGAACGGCGAACTACCGCCGACGTTGCCGAACACCTCACCCGTGATGTAGCTCGAATCGGCGCTGGCCAGCAGCACGAACGTGCTGGCAAGTTCGGCGGGTTGGCCGGGGCGGCCCATGGGCGATTCCTTACCGAAGGTTTCGACCTTTTCCTGCGGCTGCCCACCGCTGGGTTGCAGGGGGGTCCAGAAGGGGCCCGGGGCGACGGCGTTCACGCGGATGCCCTTGCCGTTCTTGGCCAGCTGCTTGGCCATCGACTTGCTGAACGACACGTTGCACGCCTTCGTCTGCGCATAGTCAACGAGGTTCTCGGACGGGTCGTACGCCTGGATGCTGGCGGTGTTGATGATGCTGGCACCGGGCGGCAGGTGCGGGAGCGCGGCCTTGGTGATCCAGAACATCGCGTAGACGTTCGTCTTGAACGTGTCGTCGAACTGCTGCGTGCTGATCTCGTCGATCGACGGCTGCGACGTCTGGCGGCCGGCGTTGTTGACGAGGATGTCCAAGCCGCCGAGTTGATCGACGGCGTTCTGCACGAGCTGTTTGCAGAAGTTCTCGTCGCGAATGTCGCCCGGTAGCGCGACGGCCTTGCGCCCGGCGTCGCGTATGAGCGCAACGACCTCCTTCGCGTCCGGTTCCTCGAACGGCAGATAGCCGAACGCGACGTCGGCCCCTTCTCGCGCAAACGCGATGGCGACGGCGCGGCCGATGCCGGAATCGCCACCGGTGATCAGCGCCTTGCGACCGGTGAGCTTGCCGGAGCCCTTGTAGCTCTGTTCGCCGTGGTCGGGGCGCGGGTCCATCTTCGAGGTCAGGCCCGGCCACTCCTGCGGCTGGCGCGGGAACGGTGGCTGCGGATATTCGGTGAGCGGGTTGGTCAGACCCTTGTTGCCCCCGGCGTTCTGCTGGCCGGGCGCGGTCGCGGGTGTGTTCTGTGCCATGAGTTGTCCTCCGGAAAGGGCCGCGGGAACTGCGAGCAGGCCAACAGCGCCAAGACGAACGGCATCGCGACGCGTGAGCGTGGCCTGGGGATCGTTGGAAGTCATGGGGTGGTTCCTTTTCGTACCATGGGCGGCCCGCCCATGAGCTGTTTCATCAGGAGACGAAGACACGGGCGGGCCGCCCGTGGTACGGCCGCACGACGGCCCCGACAACTGAAGCGGGGCCGTCGTGGGTGAATTCGGCTGCTTGTCATCACTGCTGTTGCTGCTGCTGCCCACCACCTTGGTTGGCCGATGAGATGGCCTGGCCGAGTTGGTCGACGGCGCGTTGCGCTTCGGTGCGCAGCTGTTGCTGGGCCCGATCGCCACCGATGATGCCACCGGCGGCCTGGGCGTCGGCGAGGTCGCCGGTGCCTTCGTTGTTGGCGGTTTGGCCGTTGGCCTGTTGCGCCTGGTTGGTCGTCTTGCGGCTCTGGCTGATGAGCTTCATCGCGACGTTCTCGGCGTCGTACAGCGCTTGGCTGACCTGTTCGGTCGGCTTCTTGTCGAGGAAGGCGTGCGCGGTCTGAAAGGCCTTGCTGGCGTGTTTGAGCGTGTAGCCGGTGGCCTCCATGTCCTGCTGCTGGTTCAGGCCCTCGCTGGCGCCGGCTTGGTAGAACTGCGCGAGGCTCAGCAGCGCGGTGCCGAATGGCTGCTTAAGCTGGTCCTTGTCCAACACCTGCTTGTAGCTCACCTTCATCGCCAGTTCCTGAAGCTGCTGCGCAGACTGCTCGAGCTGCTGGCGCTGCTGCTGCTGGGGCCCTGTGGCGGCGGCGGCCTGCAGGCGCATGGCGGCGGCGGCGGCCATGATGTCCTCCTTGGCGTCGTGCTGCTCGTCGGCAATGTTCTTCATGGCCTTGGTCAGCAGTTCGCGCGGCTGGCCGCTCAGGCCCCAGGCGACCTTCTCATCCACCTGGAACTGTCGGCTGCCCTGCTGCTGCATCTCCTGCTTGGCCTGTTGCTTCACCTGGTCGATCGGGCTGCTGCCGCCCCCCTGGTTGTTGTTCTGCTGACCCATCGCGGCGACGGCCATTGATGCCGCCACGATGAACGCGGACGATTTTACGAGACGCATGGGTGCTCCTCTGTGCTACGGGTACGCCAGCCGCTAGCCCCACCACTTGGTGAGGTATTTCACGCACGCCAGCGACCGCCGACCTCGCAAGGTTCGTTCCAAGGGGGTCAACATGTGGGAAAAGACGATTTAGCTTAGATACGCAAGCGAGTTGAACGACATTGATGACGGCTCAGCGTTGTCCAGTTCGACAGCTGGCGATGAAGTGCGCGGCACACGTTGTCGGCCCTGCGACGTGAGGGTGTCGCGTGTGGCGTCGCGTGGGATGCCGGTCCTGTACTACCCCGCTTGCGACAGCAGGTACAGCGCCAGCAGGATCATTGCGGGCAGGATGATGTAGAAGAACACCTTCACCCAGCTGATCGGCCGATCGCCGGCGACGGCGCCGGTGTAGCCGTTTACCAACGTCTGGTAGTTGCGCGTGCCGAACGTGTAGGTGACGAGCCAGACCGGCACCAGAACATGCTTGAACGTGCGGCCGGCATACGTCGCGTTCACCTGCAGACCGCGATGCGTGTCGCCAGGCACCTGCGCCGCGCAGAGCGACCGCAGGGCGGCATCCATCTGCTGGCGACTGACGTCGGCGGCGCGGCGTAGGTCGAGCTGGTAGCGCTCGACCGTCCAGCCACGCACGAACGCGGGGTCGTAGGCGGCCAAGTCATCGGTCGGGAACGGCTCGACCTGTCGCAGCAGGTCGATGCGCACGCCCTGCGTACCCGGGACGAGGTTGTCGTCGAACACGTGTGACAGCTGGCCGCTGCTGGGGTACCAGCGCACCCGGCGTTCCTGCGAGCGCACGCGCTGGCCCTGCGCATTCGTACGCGTGACGGTCTCGTAATAATAGTCACCGGACTCGGCCGTCCAGCGGGCGTGGGCGCGGGCGTCGAAGGTCCAGTACGGCAGGTAGACGCCGTGCAGCGTGTCGGTGAGGGCGGCGCCCTTCAGGCGATTCGGGGCAAACCATCGTGAGGCGTACCACCGCTTCAGCAAATCGCGCACCTGACCCTGATCGAGCTTCACCGGCAACAGGCTTTCGGGCGCGATCGCGTCGCGCGTCTCCTGGTAAGGCGCGATGGACGGCGAGCCACAGAAGTCGCACCGCTGTGCTACCCGGCCGGGCTCGAAGACGCTGATCGCCTGGCAGCTCTGGCACTTCACCTGGACGGTGGCGGTGCGGTAGCCGCGGCCATCGTCGGTGACGTTGGCGAGCGCCTGCTCGAGGTCGTGCTCGGCGATCGTGCCGCCACCGGTGCCGCGGGTGGGTTGATCTTTGGGGATGAAGCCGCAGTAGGGGCAGGCGAGCGCCTGCTTGCCGGCGTTCCACTCCATCTCGCCACCACATTCGGGGCAAGCGCGTTTGCCAAGGGCTTTAATTTCGGTGGGAGGGGTGGTCATGGGACAGATGGCGTTCAAACCATTGCGACGTCTGGTCCCCTCTTCCGGTACTCCGGGAGAGGGGCAGGGTGAGGGTGATTGGTTCTTACGAGCATCGCCAGCAGTTCGAAATCACCCTCACCTAGCCTCTCCCGGCGTACCGGGAGAGGGACCGGATGGACCCGACCATGCTTCGCGGCTTCCTTCGCGCCTTCGCGTTCTCCGCTGCATCAGCTGGCCAAAAACTCATCGATCGCCGTTCTGGTGATGCGGTACTGGCTGCCGATCTTCTTCGCCTTCAAATCACCGGCGGTGATGGCGGCCATCACGTCGGCCTCGGTTACACCGAGGTACTGCGCAACCTCCGGCAGGCCCATCAATCCCGCCGCCGTCGCCGATGCAGCGGCCGCGGTTCCACCGGAGGCGGTTGTGGATTGCGAGGTCGCGCCGGCGAACGCGCCACCACCCGGGGCCACGCCACCCACTGCGCCGCCTGTGCCGCGCATCATCTCCTGGGCAATGCCGAAGCCGATCGCCATCTCCGCCGCCGCCCCACCGCTGCCGGCACCACCGCCGGTGGCCATGCCCTTGCCCATCTGAAACTTCACGTAATCGTTCAGGTTGCCCACCACCGACATGCTCGACCGCTTGTCGATCGCCTCTTCCACCTCCGGCGGCACCGAGACGTTCTCAACGATGAAGCTCTCGATCGCGATGCCGTACTTGCTCGTCATGATCGGGTTGATCAGCGGCACCAAAGCATCACCCAGTTCGCCGTAGCGTGATGCGACGTCGAGCGCCGGCACCTTGGCCGTAGCCAGCGCATCGGAGAAGACGCTGACGAGGCGCGAACGCATCGTGTCGGCGAACTCATCGAGGCGGAAGTTGTGGTCGGTGCCGACGATCTCCTTCAGGAACAGCCGCGGCTCGACGACGCGGAAGTCGTAGGTGCCGAACGCGCGCAGGCGCACCACGCCGAAGTCGGCGTCGCGCATCATCACGGGGTTGCTGGTGCCCCACTTGTTGCCGGTAAACAAGCGCGTGTTGACGAAGTAGACGTCGGCCTTGAACGGCGACTCGAAGCCGTACTTCCAGCCCTTCAGGGTGGTCAGCACGGGGATGTTGTCGGTGATCAGCTCGTGCTTGCCGGGCCCGAACGTGTCGCCGAACTGCCCGAGGTAGACGAACTGGGCCACCTGCGATTCGCGAACGATCAGCTGCGCGCCGCGCTTGATCTCGCGGTCGGAATCGGGAAAGCGCCAACTGATGGTGTCGCGCGAGTCGTCGTTGAACTCGATGATCTCGATCAGTTCGCCGCGGATGAAATCCATCAGTGCCATGGGTCGCCGTCCTTTCAAGTGTTGCCGATCGGCGGACATGCTACGGCGGAGATGCGGCGACGGAAACAGCAAAAGCGGGATGGGAGGTGAAGGGAACGACGGGCGTGCCGACTGCCCGCCTTCACCTGTGGGCGGGTGTGAGGGAACATAGGACACGTGCGGGTGCAGCGCAGCGGGCGCCTTGCGCGTCTACGGCGGAGGAAGCGGCGTGCGTCCGCCGGCCCTCACCCCTGCCCTCCCCCGGTGGGAGAGGGAGGGCATCGCCGGGCGCACCATGCGTCTGTTCTTCTTCGCGGTCCTTCGCGTCCGCCGTTCGCGCCTTCGAGATCAATTCTACTCCGCCTCGTCCTCGGCGGCGCCATCGGTCGCTGCGGGCGGTTCGGGCGTGACGTCGGTGGCCTCGGGGGAGATGTCCGCGCCGGGCGTGGGGGTGCCGTCGATCGCCAGTGGCACGGCGTCGCCTTCGACGCCTTCCGTCGGTGGCGCGACTACGTCCTCGGCGTCGATCTTGGCCATCGCGACCAGCGTGTCCCCTTCATCGACACGGATCAGTCGCACGCCGGCGGCGTTGCGGCCGGTCTCGCGGATCTCGTTGATGCGCGTTCGCATCAGGATGCCCTTCTCGGTGATGAACATCACCTCGTCGGTGTCGTTCACCAGCTTCATGCCGACCACTTCACCGTTGCGATCGTTGGCGTCGATGCTGATGACGCCGCGCGTGCCGCGACCCTTCACCGGGTAGTCGGTCAACGGCGTGCGCTTGCCGTAGCCGTTCAGGCAGGCGGTCAGCACGTGGCAGCAGCCGTTGTCCCCTTCGGGCACGACGAGCATCGCCACGACCTCGTCGTTCTCGCGCTTGAAGCGGGCGCCGGTCACACCACTTGCCGGGCGGCCGGTGGCGCGAACGTCGGCCTCTTCGAAGCGGATCGCAAGGCCGCTCTTGGTGCCGAGGATGACGTGGTCGGTGCCGCTCGTGCAGGCCACGTCGATCAGCGTGTCGCCTTCCTCGAGGCCGATGGCGATGATGCCGTTGGTGCGGATGTTCGAGTAGGCGCTCAGGGCCGTCTTCTTCACGGTACCCTTGGCGGTGGCGAACATGAGGAACTGCTCGGTCTTGTCGAAGTCCTCGATCGCCAGCACGCTGGCGATCTTCTCGCCGGGCTGGAAGCTCAACAGGTTGGCGACGCTGCGCCCCTGGCTGGTGCGCGACATTTCCGGAATGTCGTACACGCGGCGCTCGTACACGCGGCCCTGGTTGGTGAAGAACAGCAGGTAGTCGTGCGTGTTGGCGACGAACAGGTGCTCGACGAAGTCCCCTTCCTTGCTTTCGGTTCCCTTGATGCCGCGCCCGCCGCGCCCTTGGGCGCTGTAGACGTCGATCGGTTGGCGCTTCACGTAGCCGGCATGGCTGACGCTGACGACCACCTCTTCCTTGGCAATGAGCGATTCGCGGTTGAAGTCGCTCACGCTGCCGGTGATTTCCGTACGGCGGTCGTCGCCGTACTTTTCCTTCATCTCGAAGGTGTCCTCGCGAATGAGGTCCATCAGGTAGGCCTCGTCGCCCAGGATGCGTTCGTACTCGGTGATCTCCTCGGCCACTTCCTTGTACTCGTTGACGAGCTTCTCGATCTCCAAGCCGACCAGCTGAATCAACTGCAGGCGACCGATCGCCTCGGCCTGCGCGCGGCTGGCCCGCATGGGCGGCACAATGGCGCCCGGCTCGGCGGCGAAGATTTCCGGGTGCATCAGCGTCAGCCGTTCGGGCAGCTTCTCGACCAGCTGCGAGTTGGGGCTGATGCGGAAGCCCTGCGCGATCAACTTCTCGATCGCCTCCTCGCGCGTCTTGCTGCTGCGGATCAGGCGGATGACCTCGTCGATATCGAAGATCGCAAAGATCAACCCTTCCAGGATGTGCGCCCGCTGCTGCGCCTTGCGCAACAGGAAGCGCGTGCGCCGGATGATGACGTCCTTGCGGTGGGCGATGAAGTGCTGGATCAGCTCCTTCAGCCCCATCGTGCGCGGCTGGCGGTTGACCAGCGCGATGTTGATCATGCTGACCGTGATCTGGCACGGCGTGTACTGGTATAGCTGCGCCATCACCACTTCGGGGTCGGCGTCGCGCTTCAGGTCGATCACGATGCGGACCGCGTGCTGGCGGCCGGACTCGTCGTTGATTGCGCTGATGTCGTGCAGCCGGTCGTTCTTCACGTTCTCGGCGACGCTCTCGACGATGCTCTTGCGGATGATGCCGTAGGGCAGTTCGCTGACGATCACGCTGCTGCGGCCCTTCTTGTCCGTCTCAACCTCAAGCTTGGCCCGCACCGTCATCTTGCCGCGGCCACTCGTGTAGCCGTCGATGATGCCGTCGCGGCCGCAGATGATGCCACCCGTGGGAAAGTCCGGGCCGGGCACGATCTGAAGCAGTTCGTCGAGGCCGACGTCGGGCTGGTCGATCACCTTCACGATGGCGTCGCAGATCTCGCGCAAATTGTGCGGCACAAGGTTGCACGCCATGCCGACGGCGATGCCCGTGCTGCCGTTCACCAGTAGGTTGGGGAACTTGCTCGGCAGGACGGTCGGCTCCATCAACCGTTCGTCGTAGTTGGGCTGGAAGCTGACGGTGTCGTATTCCAGGTCGGCCAGCAGTTCGGCCTCGACGGGGCTCGGTCGGGCCTCGGTGTAACGCATGGCGGCCGGTGGGTCACCGTCGGTGCTGCCGAAGTTGCCTTGGCCGTTGATCAGCGGGTAGCGCAGCGACCAGCTCTGCGCCAGGCGGACCAGCGTCGGGTAGACGATCGACTCGCCGTGCGGGTGGTAGTCACCGGACGTGTTACCCGCGATCTTCGCGCACTTCAGGTGCTTGCTGCGCGGCCCGAGGTTCAGGTCGCGCATCGCGACGAGGATGCGCCGCTGCGACGGCTTGAGGCCATCGCGGACGTCCGGTAACGCACGATCCATGATCGTGCTCATCGCGTACGTCATGTAGCTGTCCTGCAGTTCCTGTTCGATCTGCAGGTCTTCGATCCGGTCCATCGGAACGTCGGCGGGTGGAGTGGTTTCAGCCATAGCAATCTTATCTTTAACTTGCTCTACGGGACGTCTGACTTTGCAGAGAATGATCCCCTTGCAGGACGGGGAGCAGCCCGTCGAACGACCTTCAAATTATACGCCGAAGCCCATGAAAAATCGATGCAAAGCGCCCCGCTCAGCAGGCGTGTTTTCGTTTCCCCGTCCTCTCCGAATCCGCTTGACAATGACGTGATGCGAGCGGTCAGGTCCGGTAACCGAGAGCGCGAAGCGAAAACCCCGTAACGGGTATTGGCAGTTAGTGGGATAATGGTGATCACGCGGGCCGTGCCTAGCGCGGCACCTGTCACAAGTGCCGTGATTTCCATCGCGTACGAATTTTCGACGTTGTGCTGCTGAGTCCGCGGAGTATCTTTGCCCTATCTTAACGGAAAGCCAACGTGCAACACATCAACTCCACAGCTGTAACCTCGCCCCTCGATCAGACGCATCATGCTTCGCCTCGAGTGGCTTCGGCGGGATCGACCGCCTTCCCAATATCCGCCAGGAGCCTCCTTTTCACGTTGATGTCGGCGTACCTGGCGCTGCTCGCGCTGCACCTGATCGTCGTCGTCTGCTACCAGATGGGGCTCGACAGTGATCGGCTGCCTCGCCTGTACAGCCGCTTCTTCTTCGACCAGGAAGCGAACATTCCGACGTACTTCTCCAGCGTTATCCTGCTTATGGCCGGCGCGCTGCTGGCGTTGATCGCGTCCATGAAAAAGTTGATCGGCGACCGCTGGACGATGCATTGGAAGATTCTGGCGGTCGGGTTCGTGTTGATGTCGGTCGACGAATCGGCCGTCCTGCACGAAATGTTCAACAAGCCGCTGGCCAAGCTTGGCAGCTTCAGTGGCTACCTGGCCTTCGGCTGGGTGCTGATGGGAATGGCGATCGCGTTGCTGCTGGCGGTGACTTACTCGCGATTTCTATGGGCCCTGCCCGCCGCCGTGCGCCGCGGGTTCGTCATGTCGGCCGTCATCTTCCTGGGTGGCGCACTGGGCACCGAAATGGTCGGCGCGCGATTGGCCATCGATCCAGAGGTCGGCACTGCCAGCCTGGCCTACATGATGCTGGTGACGATCGAGGAATCGATGGAGATGCTCGGCATCATCCTGTTCATCTCGGTGTTGGTGAACTACCTCAAATCGCAGTCCACCAAACTAGCGCTCACCGATTAGCCCCCCGCCCCGCCGTCAACTGCCTTTCAGCAATCGCTGCCGGGCCGCGGTTGCTGAAAGGCCCCGAACGAGCACGTGCTTTCGCGCCGACGCCTTTCCACTGACGATCTCCAGCGACCGCGCCGGCATGTCCAGCGTCTCGGCCAAAAGCGCCAGCACCGCTGCGTTGGCCTGCCCGCCGCTCGGTGGTTTAGCGACCGCGACCTTCAGCGAGCCGTCGGCCATCGCACCCACGATGCGCGACCGCGACGCGCCGGGGACCACCTTCAACGCGATCTGACATCCCTGGGGATGCTCGCGCGCAAAGCCCTGTTCGGCCGCTCCAACATTCATGCACGGCAGCTTACCTGAGTTGATCGAAAGGGTGCCCGCGCGTGGCATGATTCGTGCACCCGTCGACTTGCAGTGCCCGCGGGCCCGATTAGGATCGCGAACCTAAGCACCTTTGGAGGCAGACATGGCAGACCGTGTGGGCGTGGCGATCATCGGCGTCGGTGGCATCGTGCTCAACGAGCACATGAAGCACCTCAGCGCCATGTCAGACGTGACGTTCGTCGGCTACCTCCACAATAAGTCCGGCCGTGCCGCCCAAGCCGCCCAAGAGTATGGCGGGCGCGTGTTCGACACGATCGACGACCTGCTGGACGACCCCAAAGTGCAGGCCGTCTACCTGTCGGTGCCCCCCTACGCCCACGGTGAGATCGAATCCAAGGTAATCCGGGCCGGCAAAGCGCTGTTCATCGAGAAGCCCCTCGGCACGAAGCTCGAGACGGCGTTGGAGGTCGGCCAGCAGGTGGAAGAGGCCCGCGCGATCGTGGCGGTCGGGTACCACTGGCGCTACCAGTCGACCACTGCCGAGCTGCGCCGCCGGATGGCCGGCGTGCCGGTGGTGGGCGCCACCGGCTGGTGGTGCGGCGGGCGACCAGACGTCTGGTGGTGGCGCGACAAGGCCACCAGTGGCGGGCAACCGACGGAACAGACCACGCACATCTTCGACCTGGCCAACTACCTGATCGACGCCGACCCCGTCTGCGTTCTGGCCACCGGCCGACAGCTGGGCGTGTTCGCCGACGATCCGAAGCACACGGTCGACGACGTTTCGCTCGCCCAGGTGCACTACGCCAACGGCGCCGCGATCAGCGTCTGGTCGAGCGACGTGATGACCGGCCCCGCCGCCCGCATCAGCCTCGAGATCTACGGCATCGACCGCCGCTACGAGATCGGCCTGAAGACCATGAAGTGCTGGGAAAAGTCCGGCTGCAGCGAGATCCCCCACGAGGGCAGCGCCTACTTCCGCGAAAACGAAGCCTTCATCCAAGCCGTCCGCACCGGCGACCCCTCCGGCCTGCTCGCCACCTACGAGACCTCGCTGGTCACGCATCGGGTGACGATGGCGGTGGAACGGTCTATTCGGTCGGGGAAGATGGAGACGGTGTAGACTCGCGCCCCAACCCCCGCGGGGTTCAACAGAACTTGATGTTGTACGGGTTCAGGTCGTACAAATAGATGCCTGCTAAATCGATCAAATCGTGGTGGATCGCCATTACCTCGTCGGTCCGCTCCCCGAACCGCTCGCGAACCAGATCCTCCAGCGAATTTCCCTCGTCGAAAACGCACCCCGGATCCACATCCAAGTGCGCCGAGGCAAAGTCGACGATGAATGGCGGCGCCACGTAAGTCATCTCGAGGACCAGTTTCCTGTCGTCAAAATCTTCCAGATTCGGTATGCTGAAACCCGCGAGTTGGTGAATGCCTAGCGATCCGAGCCGCAGGTAGGCTCTCAGTTCCCGAGCGTACGAGTGCGAGAAATGATGAACTTTGGCGGCAGTCAGGTTCGATGTTAGAAAAACGTCGCCGTCCTTGCCGTCGCCGACGAGCAGGGGACTTAGGTCCATGCCCCGTTCGGCAACGTATGCAGACGCCAGTGTCCATGATTTAGAGGAAGCCATGAAACCCCGTCAATTTGAACGCCCGTCGTCGGCGGGGTACTCGCCGAATACTGCGATCGATCTGCTGGTCGGTGACCTTGTGCTGCCGGCGGCCGAGGTCGGCGGCGGACGCATTAAGCTTCGCGATCCGATCTCCTTCGACGCAAGCGCCGGGATCATTCGCCTCCAGATCGGCGACGAGGAGATACTCACGAGAGTCAGACTGCCCGATAAGCTCACGGCTACAAGTTCGTACCAGCGAATCGAGATCGTGCGATCCCCGTCATCCACGACCGCCTCCGTCTAACCGTGCTTGCGAAGGTTTGGCCCGCGGGATGGGTTACTGCCCAGACGCGTCGTGCTGGTCGCCGTTCCGGCTGGCGTTCAACTTCCGGTTCAACTGTTGAAACACCACCTGAGCATGTCGCACGGTGGCCCCCTGTTCGCGCAACACCACCGTTTGCGCCCGCCGCCCCATCTTCTGCGCTTCGCCAGGGGTGCCTAGCAGCACGGCGACGGTTTCGCTCAGCGCGTTTGCGTCGGAAACCTCCATGATCGCGTCGGCGGCTTTGAACTTGCGGACGGCGTCGGCGAAGTTGTGCGTGTAGGGGCCGACGATGATCGGACGGCCCAGCGCCGCGGGTTCGATCATGTCGCTGCCGTGCTGGCTGGGGCCGAGGTTCACCAGCGACCGACCGACGAACACGACGTCGGCGATGCTGTAGAACTGCCGCAGTTCGCCCATCGTGTCGCCGAGGACGACGGGTGGGATCACGGGGTCGCGCGGGACGATTGGGTCGCTGCGCATCACTAGCGTGAACTTCATGTCCTCGATCAAATCGGCGACCTCGTCGAAGCGTTCGGGCTTACGCGGGACGATGACCAGGCGCAGGCGCGGCAGCTTGCGCAGCAGGCCGCGGTAGACGTTGAGGATCATCTCCTCCTCACCCGGCCCCGTGCTGCCGCAGACCCAGATCGGCTCGCGCCCGGGCGACAGGCCGACCGACTCGGCGATTTCCCGGGCGCCGGAGAGCACGTCAGCAATCTGGGCGGTGTCGAACTTCATCGTACCCAGCACTTTCACCCGGTCGGCGGGCACGCCGCAATCAAGGAAGCGTTGCGCGTACTCCTCATCCTGCGCGCACGCGACGGCCAACCGTTGGAACATCGCCCGTGTGACCAAGCCGCCCCTGCGGTAGTTGCGATAGCTCTTGGTGGTTAACCGGCCATTGGCGAGCACCACGGGAATGCCGCGATGCTCGCACGAGCGCAGGAAATTGGGCCACAGTTCCAGTTCCATCAGCACGACCACGTCGGGCCGGATGGCGTCCAGCGCCCGCTCGACGGCGCCGCTGAAGTCGACCGGGTAGCGCACGACGGTGACGTTCGGCACGCTCTCGTACAGTTGAAAGCCGCGGTCTCGGCCGGTCTCGGTGGTGACGCTGACGACGACCTGCAGGTCGGGCCGGGCGTTGATCAGCAGCCGCACGAGCGCCGGCGTCGCGTTGATCTCGCCGACGCTGACGGAGTGGATCATCACCACCGGCCCCCCTTCCGGCGTCTCCGGCACGCGGCCGCCGCGCAGGCGCAGCGCGCCCAGCACCTTTCGGCGCGACTTCTCGCGCAACAACCAAACCGGTGAGGACGCAGCCAGACCCAAGGCGTAAGCGAGATCGTAACCGTTCATCGGGCCGGCATCTTACCAGTTCACGCATCTCGGTGCGCAGCGGCACCGGCTCACCGCACAGGCTGCGGTTATCGGACACGCAGGCGAACGCTTCGCAACTGTGACGAACGGCGCGCCTTCTTGCGTTCCACGGTCGGCTGTTTACATTGGTCCGTTGCCGGGACCGCTGACCCACACAGCGATCCGACGGTCAAGTCAAAAGGGACGCCCCCCATTTGTTCGGGGGCTTAAGAGGGTAGTGCCACATGAAGTACCGTAACCCGCGCCGTACGCGCAACCGTTCTCTCGCAACGCGACCGATGTGCGAGCAGTTGGAAGAGCGGCGACTGCTCGCCGCCACCACGCTGACCAACGGCACCGGCGATGGCGGCATCTCGGTGCGCGTCGACTCGTTCGGGCACTACGGCAGCGCGTCCGGCGTCGGTGGCAACCTCAACTTCGATCCCCCCGGCGCCGCCTCCTCGCGCGGCACGACCTATCACTCGGCCGTCTACTTCTCGCCGCTCGGCGAGTACCTCGGTGAATCGGGCCTCGGCAACGAGGCCGGCGTCGCGTTCACCAGCACCTCGGCGACCACCGCGGTCAGCTCGTTCAGCGTCGCCAGCTACGACATCACGCTCACCCAGACCGTCAGCGCGCGTGGGCCGGCCAGCACGACGTTGAGGCAGACCTACGCGATCACGAACCGAACCGGATCCGGCCAGACGTTCAGCATGTCGCGCCACGTCGATGGTGACCTCACCTACGTCGGCTCGTTCGGCAACGACTTCGCCGGCGTGTCGGTCGATGGGCGCTTCGTCTACGAGTTCGACACCGCGTCGAACCCCAACGAGGCCAGCGCCTACTTCGGCATTAGCTCCGAGGGCGACGGGCAACACGTGGGGTACGCCATCCAGCCGTTCCCCTACTATGACGATATCGACCTGGCCAACGGCATCCCGGCCGACCAGTTGAACGTCATCTTCAGCGATGCGGATGGCAACCGGATCACCGACGTGGGCTCCGACATCACGGTCTCGCTGCAGGACCTGTTCACCGTCGCCAACAATGCCACGGTGACGTACACCACCGTCACCACCTTCGGCAGTGGCTCGCCGGCGGACCTGGTCAATCCCGGCATCTTCACGGTGGAGCAGCCGACCTACACGGTGGCCGAAGGTGTGGGCACGTTCGCCGTCAACATCAGCCGCACGAGTGGCGCGGCCGGCGCTGTCACGGTGGACTACGTGTTGACCGGCGTCTCGGCAACGGCTGGCACCGACTTCACGGTGGCCACGGGCACGCTGAACTTCGCCGACCTCGAGCGCACCGGTACGTTCAACATCACGATAACCGACGACGCGATCGTCGACCCCAACGAGTACTTCCGCATCGTACTGAGCAATGCGACCGGTGGCGCCCAGGTCAGCCCGACCGCCGGCACCGCCAACGTCTTCATCACCGACAACGACGCGACGCTGCAACTGGCCGCGCCCACCTACGAGCTGCGCGAGGACGGCGGGGCCGTGTCGGTGATCGTGACGCGCCTCGGCGACACGTCGGGCCCTGCCACCGTGAACTACGCGACCGCTGACGGCACTGCCACGGCCGGCGCCGACTACACCGCCGCCAACGGCACGCTGACGTTCGCCGCCGGCGAGGCCAGCCAGACGATCTCGATCCCGGTGACGCTCGACACGCTGCCGCTCGAGAATACGGAGACGTTCACGCTCACCTTGTCGGGCGTCACCGGCACCAACACGCGTCCCGGCACCCCGATGGTGGCCACCGTCAGCCTGACGAACCTCGACACGATCGCTCCGACCGCCACGGTTGACGTGCAGAGCAGCCGGCGGCGCATTACTTCGCTCACGGTCACCTTCAGTGAAACGATGGCCGCCGCCAGCCAGATCGATCCGCGCGGGTACACGATCTGGTACCGTGGCATCGACGGCCGGAACGGCCGGGGCCCGGATGGCTCGTTCAAGATCAAGTCCGTCACCTACGACGCCGCCACCAACACCGCCACGATCGTGCCTGCCAGGCCGTTGGCGTTCAACCGGGTTTACCAGCTGTCGAGCAACTCGCCGTTCCTGGCCGACCCCACCGGCAATCTGCTTGACGGCAACGCCGACGGCACCGGTGGCGACAACAGCAACTTCTTCTTCGGGCGCGGCACGCGCCTCAGCTACGTCGATCGCGATGGCGACCGAGTGACGGTTCAGGTGCGCAACGGCGGCGTCATCCAGTTGCTGCGCGACTGGGATGGCGAGGCACAGTCCGTCTCGCTGGTGGAAGACTCGGGCACCAGTCAGGTTTCGGGCCTGGTGAAGAAGACGCGCATCAGCCGCGGCGTCTTCAGCGCCGGCACCACGAGCCTCGACTTCACCGGCCGGGCCAGCGCCAACGCGTTCAACACGACGACGTTCATCCAGCCCGCATAAGGGCAGTTCGTCGCTCTTCTAAGCGTCGATATTTCCAGCGTGGCAAGCAGGGGCGACATCAACTGTCGCCCCTTTTTTGCGCGTCCCGAACTGCGAACGAGGCGACACAAGTGTCCCCCTGATCACCGAACCCCATTTGCTCCCCTTTCACGTAGGCGGGCTCATCGTTACCGTGGCGACGATGTTGAACTTCCTCTGTGCCGTTCCAATTCTGCTGATTACCGCCCCGGCGCTGGCACAGGACGTCGGGACCGCCGCGATGACCCGCCCCACCTTCGAGCCGGCCCCGGCGACGACGCAACCCGCGGCGACCACACCCACCTCGACCATGGCGGCCGACTCCACCTCGCCGGCAACGCACACCGGCTTCGTCGAGTTCCTCTCCAACCGGCTGGCGGCGTACGAGCCGATCTACTTCATCGGTGGGCCCGAACGCCCCAACGTCAAGTTCCAGTTCAGCCTGCGCTACCAGGTCATCAACGACGACGGCCCGCTCGCCAAGGCGTTCCCGCCCATCAAGGGCCTGAACTTCGCCTACTCGCAGACGTCGTTCTGGGACCTGCAAGGCGAAAGCAGCCCGTTCCTCGACACCAGCTACCGCCCGGAGGTGCTGCTGCACTACGACGAGATCGTCGATCCCGACAAGCTCAAGCTCTTCTCCCGCATCGGCCTGCAGGCCGGCCTTCAGCACGAGTCGAACGGCCAGGAAGGTCTCGAGTCGCGCAGCGTCAACTACGCCTACATCCGCCCGATGTTCACGATCGGCGACCGCGAGGACGGCGGGTTCTTCATCACCCTCGCGCCGCGCGCCCAGATCTACATCGGCGACCTCTCCGAGAACCCCGACATCCGCAAGTACCGCGGCTACGGTGACCTTCGCCTCATCGTCGGCCAAAGCGGTGGACTTCAGGCCGCGCTCATCGGCCGGCTCGGCAACGACTGGGAGAACGGCAGCATCCAGCTCGACCTGTCGTATCCGCTGCGCAAGCTGCTGTACGGCAACGTCGACCTCTACCTGCACCTGCAGGCCTTCAACGGCTACGGTGAATCGCTGATCGATTACGACGAGAGCGACACCGTCGTCCGCGCGGGCGTGTCGCTGGTGCGGTGAGCTGATGTGTCGTGCGCCAGCAGGGTGTTGTGAACGTTCCAAGCCACGGTGGGCGATTTGGGTGGCACGGGTGGTACTCCAACCGTGCCACCCAAACCCCGGTGGACGACCAAAAGTCTAAAACACCCTCTAGCGCGGGTTATGCACTTTCGGGGTCAGAAACGCAGGCGTGACGGTGCTGGGTGCCACGGTTTGGTACGCCAAGCCGTGTTTTGCGTTTACCAGCACGGCTTGGCGTACCAAACCGTGGCACCCAAGCCAGTTTCTGAACGGGAACGTGCATAACACGCTTTTAGCGTTGTCCCGCGCCCCCGCGACTCCTTCTGTCGCGCCGATTCGCGCCGCCTCAACCTATGCTCGCGCGCCCTGCCGATAATACCGCCGTTCTCGAACGGATAGCGCGGTTCCGCCCCGCCGCGATCCCCAATCGGGTCGATTTGAACCCCGTTTCATGCATGCGATTCCACTTTACATGCATGCAATTTCAAAATGCATGCATGCAATCGGCGTTTCATGCATGCAACTCCAAATCGCATGCATGCATTTTCGAGCCACATGCAGCAGACTCCCGATTGCATGCATGTTATCCGGACTTTGATGCATGCGTTTTCCGATCGCATGCATGCGATCGCCCCGTCGATTTGCTCGTCCCGCGTTTCCACGCATCCACTCGACGGCCAGCCCCGCCCGCCTTGCCCAACCCTTCCCTGTGGTGTACCGGGGACGGTGAGTCGGCCATAGAATGCGCCCGTGAACTTCCCAAAGACCATCAACCTGATCGAACAGGGCCTGTCCGACCGCCTGCACGTCGGCGGGCAGCTGTTCATCTCGCGCGACAACGAAACCCTGATCGACCACGCCACCGGCATCGCGCGGGATGGCGTGCCGATGACGCCCGACCATCTGCATATCTGGATGAGCTGCACGAAGCCCGTCGCCGCCGTCGCGATTGGGCAGCTGTGGGAACGGGGCCAGCTTGGTCTCGACGACACGGTGGCTGCCCACATCCCTGAGTTTGGCGACAAGGGCAAGAAGACGGTCACCCTTCGCCATCTGCTGACGCACACCGGTGGCTTTCGGGCGGTGGCGAACAGTTGGAAGCCGGCGCCGGCCGAGCAGTTCCTATCCGACATCTACGCCGCCCGGCTCGAACCCGGTTGGACGCCGGGCAAGAAGGCCGGTTATCACGTCGCCAGCAGTTGGTACGTGCTGGGCGAGATCGTGAGGCGGATCAGTGGCAGGCCGTTCGAACAATACGTGCGCGACGAGATTTTCGGTCCCTTGAACATGCCCGACTGCTGGATCGGCATGCCGCCGGACACCTACGACGCCTACGGCGACCGCATCGCGCTGATGTACACGACCGACACGAGCGACCCGATGCCCCACCCGCTCTGGAGCCTGAAGGACAACGCCACGATGTGCCGCCCGGCTGCCAACGGGTACGGGCCGGCGAGGCAGTTCGCGCGGTTCTATCAAGCGCTGCTGAACAAGGGCACGCTCGACGGCACGCGCCTGCTGCAACCTCAGACGGTCGAGGCGCTAATCGCCCGCCATCGCACGGGCATGTATGACCACACGTTCCGCCACAACATCGACTGGTGCCTGGGCTTCATCCCCAACAACAACATCTACGGCTGGGAGACGCTGCCCTACGGTTATGGCCCCCACGCCGGCGCCCGCGCGTTCGGCCACGGTGGCCACCAGACCAGCGTCGGCATGGCCGACCCGGACAACGGCCTGGCGATCGTCCTGATCTTCAACGGCGCCCCCGGCGACGCCCGCCACAACGCCCGCATCCGCGCGACGATGGGCGCGATCTACGAAGACCTCGGCCTGGCGCCAGACGCGGTGACGGACGCACGATCACCGGCGTGAACGACCTCCATGCGCCTCAACGTCATCCTGAGAGGGTGTTTATTAAGTTTGGTCCCCTCTTCCGGTACTCCGGGAGAGGGTTAGGGTGAGGGTGATTTCGATCGACGGAAATCGTCAGCAGTTCGAAAGCACCCTCACCTAGCCTCTCCCGGAGTACCAGGAGAGGGACCGGAGCGAGCTCGCCGCGCGTAATAAACACCCTCTGAGGTACCCCGAAGGATCTCCCCCCCTATTACGTCTCGAAGAGATCCATCGGAGTACCTCAGGATGACGAGCTAGAGCAGTCCAGGCGCGTTGGACTTTCCGCGCAACGTTCCGCGCCGACGCGATCAACACGAAGAGAACGCTAAGGTCACGAACGGCAACGCGAAGGAGCGTGATAAAGTCAGCGAAGGTTTACCGCGGCGGTTTGGGTAAGGCGAAACACGATTTCGTGCACCATTATGCACCATTTTGCACCATCCGGTGTTAACGGGTACGGCCCGGTCCGTTCTCCGTTCGTCATGCGTTCAGTTGTCAAAGAACATGCTATCCATCTCTACGCCCGCGCTGCGCGATTGACGCGCAAAGCGCGCAACGACCGTCGCGCCGCGGCGTGTGAAGTGGTGATACACGTTCCTAGAGCAACGGGCGTACTCCTCGTAGCGGCTTGTCCTCTGGGTGCCACGGTTTGGTACTCCAAGCCGTGTCGGCTGCGTCTACCCAGCACGGCTTGGAGTACCAAACCGTGGCACCCAAACGCTACGGCAAGGTGCCCCCTGGGCTAGTAACCGTACGCGGGATAGCCACCTGGCGTGGGTCCCGTCGCTTGGCTGCGCACCAGTTCGACCACCCCCATCACCGCTGGGCCCGCGACGATGCCGGCGGCGATGAAGAGGATCGCGAGCGTGGCCCCAATGCGCCATGCCGGTCGCCATTTGCGGATGAACGGCGCGTAGAACGTCCAGCCCAACAGCGGCAGTGCCACGGCCGCGATGGCGCGTGGGGCGGTCACCACGCGGACGTCGGCATAGAAATGGCCCCATGCCAGAATGCCGCCCAGCAATGCCAGTGCCACGAATGCCCCGCCACGCGCAAGCGAAACATTGCCCCGCCCGATGATCGCGAAGACCGCCGCCGCCCCGGCGACCGAGGCGATCGCGCCGGCGGTCTTGCCGAGCACCGGGGACGTGCCATGAATCAACATCATCGACGTCGCCACCGCGGCCACCCAAATCGTCACCGGCACCACGACGTTCCGCAGCCGCATCGCCAGTGGTTCCAGCAATGCCCACACGCCCCACGTGATGCCGGCACACAGCACGGCGTCGCCCCACTCCAGCCGAGATAGCAGCAACCGAAAAAAGCCCACCAACACCAACAGCGCCAGAGGCCCGCGCATCCACCAACGGCTGGGCCAAACGAGCGCGTCGATCAACCCCACCAATCCCAGTGGCAGCGCCAGCAGCATCAGCCACAGCATCCGGTTCACCGGCGGCACGGGTGGGAACGCGATCGCGTCGCCCGCGTCCACGCCCGGCAGCAGCCAGTAGCGCTGAAGCCCCGCCATCACGATTGCGGCACTCAGGCCGAACGCGATCGGCGCCGCCCAATGACCACGCTGCACGGGGTCGTTGCGTCGCCACGGCCGCCAGGCGATCGCGAACAGCAACAGCGCGATCGCGCCGGGCAGCAGCATTGCCAGTATCTGATCGCGTGGCGTTTCCATGGGAGTGCTCCAACTCAAACAGCGTTGTGGACTATAGGTCGTCTACCGCAGGTTTGGGTGCCATGGGTGGTACGCCACCCGTGCCTGCCATCGGAGGGACACGGGTGGCGTACCACCCGTGGCACCCGGATCGCGTAGTACGGCGTAAGTCGTCCGCAACCCCCTCTCGGCGCGGCGGGCCTGTGCCCGATGCTACTGCACCACGCCGATCGTCAGCAGGAGGTTCGCGTAGATGCGCTGCTCGCCCGTGGCGATAGTCAGGCAGACGTCCGGCCCGCCGGCGGCCTCGTAGAACGCGAAGCGCTCGATCTGGGTCAGGTCGCCCTTGCAACCGGTCGGCGTCAGGATCTGCCGGAAATCGGCCCAGATTTCCGGGTCCTTGTCCTGCGCGTACGGTCCGCTCTTCAACGTCGCCATGACGGCGGCGTGTTCGACGGGGATGGCGGTCGTCAGCACCTTCAGCACGTCGCCCACGCCCGGCACGCCGGGCGTGAGGTTCAGGTAGACGACGTCGGCGTTAGGCCCGCGCGCGGTCCAGTGCGGGTAGTTGCCATCGCTGATGAGCACCTTGCTGCCATGCCCCGCCCGAGCGAGCGCCGCGAGGATCTGGGGATGAATAAGCTTGCCTTGGATCATGTGATTTCGCTTTCAGTGAGTGGCGGCATTATGCGGAAAGATGGGATGAACCGCCAAGGAAGAGCAGAATGCTTCTGATCCCCTCTCCCGGTACTCCGGGAGAGGGTTAGGGTGAGGGTGATTTTGACCTGCTGACGTTGTTCGTAAGAACGAAATCACCCTCACCTGGCCTCTCCCGGAGTACCGGGAGAGGGACCGAAGAGTCCATCCTTCGTGCCTGGCGTTCCTTGCATCCGTGGCGGTCCAATCCCTTCGCCCCATCAATCGAACACAATGCAGACCTTCCCCGTCTGTCCCTTGTCCGCCAAATCGTACGCCTTGGCGGCCTCGGTCAGCGGCAGGCGATCGGTGCAGGTGGCTTCGGGGTGCACGCCCCAGCGGTCGAGGTGTTCGACGAGGTCCTCCATGTGCTTCAGCGACGTCACCCACGAGCCGTACAGCGTGATCTGCTGGTGAATCAGCAGCTGCGACACGTCGAAGGTGACCGTGTTTCCCTCGCCCACAAACCCGCAGCGGCCCCACTGGCGCGTGCCCTGCAAGGCCAGCAGGCGGGCCGACGGCGCGCCGCTGCAATCGATGCTGACCTCGCACCCGCGGCCGGCGGTGGCGTCGAGGATCTGCCGCAAAGCCGCGTCGTCGGCGTTGAACGTGTAGTCGCACAGGCCCAAATCTTCGGCCAGCTTCCGCCTGGCGGGTGAGATGTCGATGCCGATGATCGGCCTGGCCCCCATCGCCTTTCCCAGCTGCGCCGCGGCCAGTCCCACGGGCCCAAGGCCGGTGATGAGCAGGCGGTCATTCCCACCGAGCTTCATGCGGGTTAACGCTTCGTACGCCGTGGCGGTGCCGCAGGCGCACAGGGCGCCGTCAACGTAGGACTGGCTGTCGGGCAGTTTCACGCAGACCACTTCCTCGGCCAGCAGGTAGGGCGCGTGTCCACCGTTGCGCTGCCAGCCGTAGGCGGCGCGTTGTTCGCTGTGACAGCTGATCATGTACCCGTGCCGGCAGTCCTCGCAGACGCCGCAACCGTTGATGTGATAGACCACGACGCGGTCGCCGGGCTTGAATCGCTTGCAACCGGGTCCGACCTTCTCGATCTGCCCGCACGGTTCATGGCCGGCGATGGTGCCGGGCTGATAGCCTTCGGGGCCCTTGCCAAGGTGGGCACGGTAGATGGCGCGGATGTCGCTGCCACAGATGCTGCTCGCCTTGGTCTTAATCAGGACTTGGCCGTGACCGGGCTCGGGGATGTCGAAGTCTTTGAACCGCACCGTGCTGTTGCCCGGGAGGATGACGCCTTGCATGGTTGGCATGGGAAATTCCTTTGAACGAAGCCTTCTACCGAGGTTGACTTTGATCGACACACAGTCGGCCCCCTGCGTCTTCCCTCCGGCTCACTAAAGTGAACCGGCCGTCGGAGGGCGGGGCAGGGTTCCCGCGCTACGCCGGCGTGATGACGCCGTTCAAGTCCCACAGGTCTTCCCACGTCTGGTCTTCCTTCCACAGGAAGACCTGGCCTTTGATCAACCTGCAGTTGCGGTCAATCTTCGCGAGGTCCTGCATGTCCTGTTCCGTCAATGGCGCGGACACGGTGGCCTGCAGGTTCGCATGATAATTCCTGCGGGTAACGGAGAACGGGATCGGCACCTGCCCGCGTTGCACGGCCCACTTGATGCAGACCACGGCGGGGTGGACACCGAGACGCTGCGCGATGCGGACGATCGTCGGGTCTTCCACGTCCACCGAATCGGCGGGCGTGCGATCGCGCTCGGGCCGGGCGGGGGAACCGATCGGGGAATAGCCGATCGGCACGATGCCGTTCGATTGCACGTAGTCAAACAGTTCCGGCTGCTGGAAGTGCGGGTGCAGCTCCATCTCGTTCGCGGCGGGTTTGATGCGGCAATCGCGCAACAGCAAGGTTAGCTTCGGGATCGTCATGTTCGACGTGCCGATGTGCCGCACGAGGCCGCGGTCGATGAGTTGTTCCATCTGCCGCCAGGTCTTCATGTAGGCATCGTGGATGTACGGCTTGGCATCGGGGCTGCGGGCCGTGACGTCGCAGTGCGGCGGGTGGAAGTTGGGGAACGGCCAGTGGATGAGGTACAGATCGAGGTAGTCCAACTGCAGGTCGCGCAGCGACTGCTGGCACGAGCCGATCACGTCGTGATGGCGGTCGTTCCAGACCTTCGATGTTACCCATAGTTCATCGCGCCGAATGCCGCGGTCGAGCATCGTGCGGATCGATTGACCGATCTGCGGTTCGTTGCCGTAGACGGACGCGCAGTCGAAGTGGCGGTATCCCAGCATCGCCGCGTCCAGCACCGCGGCCGCGACGGTGTCGGCGGTGATGTGGTCAGACCCAAAGGTGCCTAAACCAATTGCCGGAATCTTCGCGCCCGTGTAGAGCGTTCGGCTCGGCACGAGCGCGGGGTCGATCGCGTCGGGTGGCGTTGACGGCAGTTGGGACGTGTTCATGGGCAAAACCCTCTTTCTCGCTGTGTCTGTACGGTCGACACTATCCCAGATTGCGTCCCGCACCAGCCATAGCTAAAGTTGCCAACTCATGCCCAAAACTGACTTTCCGCCAGCTATCGTGACGCATGCGGAGCCAGCGTTCTTCTCGTCGCAGATCGACGACGCCCGGCGGTTCTCGCTCAACCTCAAACCGTCGCGCACCGAGGCGTTGGCGGTGGTGTGCGGCGGTTACGAGCGGTGCGCGGCCGACTACCGTGTGGAGCGCGCCACCTTCCGCTACCACTCCATCGAGTTCGTCGCCGGCGGCCGCGGCGCGCTCGTGCTGGATGGCACGGAGCATCCGTTAAACGCCGGTGACATCTTCACGTACGGGCCGAACGTGCCGCACACGATCACAAGCGATCCGCGGGACCGACTGGTCAAATACTTCGTCGACTTCACCGGCCGGCGGGCCGCGGCGCTGCTGCACGAGTGCGGCCTGTCGCCCGGCACGCTGGTTCAGACCGCGGCGCCGGAGGCGATCATGCGTTTGCTGGACGACCTGATTGCCACCGCCCAGCGGCGCGGGCCGCGCAGCCCCGCGATCTGCGGACTGATCCTGGAGCAACTGCTGCTGCGCACGTTCGAGACGCGCATTCCGGCGCGGTCGCTCGGCAGCAAGGCGTTCGGCACGTTCCAGGCGTGCCGCCGGTACATCAACGAGAACTACCTGAGCATTATTGACCTGGGGCAGGTGGCCGCAGCGTGTGATGTGGACGGCTCGTACCTGTGCCGCCTGTTTCAGCGATTCGAACGCCAAGGGCCCTACCACTACCTGATGCAGCTGAAGATGACGGCCGCCGCCCAATTGCTGAGCGATCGAACACTGCTGGTGAAGCAGATCGGCGAGCGCATGGGGTTCGCGGACCAATTTCACTTTTCCCGCGCTTTCAGGCGGGTGCACGGGCTGTCGCCGCGCGACTTTCAGCGACTACATGAAATGCGATGAGAGGACTGACGGGCCAGACGAGTTCTAGCGTGGCACGATGAGCGAATCCGTTGAAGGCACGGCGCCTTCGGGCCCGGCGCGCTCGACGTGGGAATGCGAGCGAACGGTCGTGAAGTAGGCCACCCAGAGCACCGCCACCCATACGACAAAGACGCCAAGCAGACCAAACGCCAGGCCCTTCTGCGGCTTGAGCGGTGGACCGTAAACGGCGGCAGGATTCGGGGCGGGTTCGGCGGCGGGCATTACTTGCACTCGATCTTGTAGTGACCATCGAAGGCGCTGCGGAAGTCGAAGACGTTGCGGAAGTCCTCGATCGTGTCGTCGTCGGTCTTCTGCATAAAGCCGTTGTCCACCAGCGCGAATACGATCCGGCCGAAGTCGAGCGTGGAGGTGATGTTCCATCGCACCAGCACCGTGCGGGCCAGCATGCCCCACTGCGCCAGCGCGTAATCGCGCAGCCCTTCCGACAGCTCGCGCCCGCTAATGTGCCGGCAGGTGTTGGGGTCGGGGTCCTTCCCGTGGATGCGATCGACGGTAAAGCCCAAACCCAGTTGCACGAAGCGGTAGGCGTCCTCCGGATAAAGGCCGATGGCCTCCACCACTTCAGCGATCGTTCTGGAGGGACCCACTTCTTCGGGCGGCATGCGTTCATTCTACCCGCGCAGCCGCGGCGCAACAATTGCGGAAAAGACATGGCGGGACAGGTCGTTGCGCAGCCAGGCCCACCACGCGCAACACTGGCTTCCAATCGGATAAAACGCCCTTGCGCTTCCGAAAATAGGGGAGAATACGTAAAATAGTAACATGCCAACCAACCTCCTTGCGCTGCTGTTGCTGACCATTGCCCTGTTCGTCCCTACCGTTTACGCCGCCGAGAAGCCAGTACCGGCGGTGGAGCATGTGGTCATCGTCAGCATCGATGGCCTGCGGCCCGACGTCGCGCTGCGCGCTAACATGCCGGCGTTGCGGTCGTTGCTGGCGCGCGGCAGCTATAGCTTCTGGGCGCGCACGACCGAGATGTCGAACACGCTGCCGTCGCACGTCAGCATGCTCACCGGCGTCACGCCCGACCATCACGGCGTCAAGTGGAATGACGCCCGGTCCGGTCCGGAAGGATTGACCGTTCCGACGCTCTTCGAGAAGGCCAAGGAAGCCGGGTACAGCACCGCCCTGGTCGCCAGCAAGGTGAAGTTTGGCCTGCTGGCCAAGGCTGGCGCGGTCGACTCGGCGCTGATCCCCACCGATGACAAGAACAACGATCAGGAATCGGCCGAGGCCGCTGCAGAGCTGATTCGCACCAAGCAGCCCGGCGTGCTGTTTGTTCACTTCGGCGAGGTGGATGGCGCCGGTCACGGGAACGGCTGGGGTACGCCCAAGCAGGTCGAGGTGATCGAGCGCGCCGACACGCGGCTCGCGCTCGTCATCAAGGCGATCGAGGACGCGGGCCTGACCGACAGCACCGTGCTCATCCTGTCGGCCGACCACGGTGGCGCCGGTCGCAGTCACGGCGCCAACGACGCGCGCAGTCGGCACATCCCGTGGATCGCCGTCGGGCCGGGCATCGCGAAGAACATCGACCTGACGCACTTCCGCGATCGCAAGATCGACACGGAGGACACCTTCGCGACGGCCTGCTGGCTGCTAGGAATCGACCCCAGTGGCGCGAACGTGTCTGGCAAGCCGGTGACGGAGATTCTGGAGATCGACGAACTGCTCACGCCAGCGACGGCGCCGACGACTGCGCCATCTGCGGCGAAGTAGCGTCGGAATCGTTCCCTTCGGCGTAGCGGGCGTCTGAACAGATCGCCGAACTCTGTGGGACCACTCGCATGTCCTCCCTCACCGTCATCCTTCCCGCTGCGGGAAAATCGACGCGGTTCGGCAGCGACAAGCTGCGGGCGACACTGCGCGGCACGCCGGTGATCATCCACACGGTGCTGTCGTTCGTGCGGCACCCGAGCGTGGGCAGTGTGCTCGTGGCGCAAGGGGTGGATGGGCCGTTCGCGTCGCTGCCGGATGGGTCGTTCGAACCCGTGCATGCGAAGGTGCAGGTGGTGCCCGGCGGCGCGACGCGGGCGCACAGCGTGCTGAGCGCGCTGCGCCTGGTGCCGCCGGACGTGGAATGGGTGGCGATTCACGACGCCGCCCGACCGTTGGTAAGCGCTGACTTGATCGACCGCGTCTTCACCGCCGCCCGCGAGCACGGGGCTGCGGCGCCGGCGTTGCCGGTGCATCTGACGATCAAGCAGGCCACCGGCCCGTTGCCGGCGCGGGTCGAACGCACGGTGCCCCGGCAGCAGTTGTGGGCGATGCAAACCCCGCAAATCTGCCGCCGGGCGGCCCTGCTGGCGGCGTTCGAACGCTGTCCGATTCCGCTGGAGCAGGTGACCGATGACGTCCAGTTGATCGAGCTGGCGGGTGGGACGGTCTACCTCGTGCCCGGCGAAGACCGAAACCTGAAGATCACCACCGCGATGGATTTGAAGGTCGCGGAGATGCTGATGGACGAATGAATCGTTGATGCTTTACCGTGGCATGGGCGTCCCGCCCATGCATATAGTGAGAACAAACGATTCACTTGGTGGAGATTCGCTTCGCCAGCACTGCAACCAACTAATTCAGTTGATTGGCATCATGACGTGCATGGGCGAGACGCCTATGCCACGGTCGGACGCTATTCCGATCTTCCTTCCCGCTGGCCGCACAGCACGCCAATCGCTAAGATGCCCCTGTTCAACCGGGCGTGGCGGAATGGCAGACGCTACGGACTTAATTGGATTTGAGTGCCTCGGCGGCAACGCCGGGAGTAGAACGCCTCAAAGTCGGCGAACCCCCTGTCGGCTTTGGCCGACGCGGCAACGCCGAGCGAAGCCCCGTAAGGGGAACGTGTAGAGACTCGACGGGGCGCATCCCACGCGGATGAAGGCAGAGTCCAGACCACGAACTCGTCCTCGGGCGAGGCGGCGAAAGCCGAAGTGCGTAAGAAAATCCGTTGATCGCAAGGTCGTGCGGGTTCGAGTCCCGCCGCCCGGAATTGCTGATTGCCACGAGAGTTCGGTCGCTGTCGGTCACGTGCTCATTAGAGCAGGGTGCACCTTGCCGTAGCGTTTGGGTGCCACGGTTTGGTACTCCAAGCCGTGCTGGCTGCGTCTACACTACAGCACGGCTTGGAGTATCAAACCGTGGCACCCGGAGGACAAGCCGTTACAGGAATACGTCCGCTGTTCTAGCTGGCTAGGTCGCTGGTCCCACGCTTGTTCGGTTCGACCACACCCTCAGTTTCACTCCCAGCTATTTAAGCTCAATCTGACACGCTGCCATATTTTACCGTTCGCGCGCACGGGGAAACGCGCATAAGCTGCCGCCCACAGACTTAGAGGGTGTCGCGGTGTCTACGATCCAAAGATTATACGAGAGCGATCACATCGACATCTGTCACGATTCGCGTGGCTGGCTGTACGTAGATTGGAAAGGTCAGCAAACGACCGAATCGGTAAAGGCCGGTTGCGAGCGCATGCTGGAACTGTTGAAGCAGACCGGGGTTAGCAAGGTGCTGAACGACAACACGCACGTCATCGGCACTTGGCAGGGCGCCGCCACCTGGGTCGGCACCGACTGGCTGCCCCGCATGCGGGCCGCGGGCCTGCGGCACTTTGCGTGGGTGCAGTCGTCATCCGAGCCCAGCCGGAAGTCGGCTAACCAAAGCCTCTTCGACGCCGAGGCGGACGGCGTTCTGCTGTTCAACGAAGTGCCATCGGCTGCGGTGTGGCTACGCGCGGTGGACCGGGTGAAACAGGACCGGTAGACCGATGCGGCACCGCGACTGCGATGCCCTACCGCAGCATTTCCGTGACGGCCTGCTCCAGCGCGTGATGGTTCTCCTGTCCCGCGCCGATCAGGACCTTCCGCACGACCCCCTCTTTGTCGACGATCATCTGCGTCGGGAACGCGTTCACGCCGAACGACTCCGCCACGGTCGAGTTCGTGTCCAACGCGACGGTGAACGCGTTCCACTTCTTGTCCTCCACGACCTTCGCGACCTGCTGCTTGGGTTCACCGACGTTCAGCGCGATCACCTTCACGGCCTTGCCGTTCGATTCATCCGCGTACGCGTTCAACTGAGGCAGCGAGATGATACAGGGGCCGCACCAGGTCGCCCAGAAGTCGAGCACGACGACGTTGCCCTTCAACTCGCTCATCTTCACCGTGCCACCATCCAAGGTGGGCAGCGTGAAGTCTGGCGCTGGCTTGCCGACCATCGCCTGGGCAGCGGCGCCAGGGGCGCCCATGCCGCCCTGCTCCTGCATGGCATTGGTGATGTCGCGGGCGCCGTCGGGGGCGGTCCAGGCGAACTGCTCAGGGTTGGCGTCATCGGGCGACCCGGCCACCTGCTTGTAGTCGACGGTGTAAAGCGCCTTCTTCACCGCATCGGCGCCGCGCTTCTCCAGCATCGGCCGAAGGTCGGTCACCACACGACGGATCTGGTGCGTCTCGGGATCCACGTAGACCGACGCATGCTCGGTATCGTTCTTCATCGATAGCACAGTGAACGGCCGACCCTCCAAGTCGGCATCGGGGGCGGTGTCGACGGTGGTGTACCCTTCCACGAGCGCCGTCACGGGCTCCTTCGAGACCGCCATCAGCAATGCGGGATTCTGCGGCGACAGGAGGTTGGTCATGGCCTCGGGCAACGCGTCGCGCGACTGCTTTCCGCCTTCGGTCGGTTTGGCGACGTACACGCTGCGCTTGGGCAGATAGACGAACGCCTCCTTCCCCGTGTTGCCCGCGACAACCTCCCCCTTCACCTCATGGCGGAACAGGCTGGGCGCGGCGAAGCTCGATTCGAAGTCGGACGAGTGCGCCTGCACCTGCCCGCTCACGTCGGCGTCGAGGGATACGGTCCCGCTGAACCGCGCCGCCTGAAGCTGCCCGTAACTGGTCGCCATCGCGTCCAACACCTTCTGAGCCTCAGGGCTGACGGTGGCCGAACTCGAGGCGGGAGCGGCTTCCTTGGCCTCCGCGTGGTCGTCCTGCGCAACGACGGTCAACGTGCTAAGGCCTGCGGTCATGAGGGTGACGAACGCGAGCAGTGCGATACGACGACGGTTGTATGGAGAGCGAGACATGATCGATCCTAGGCGCGTCTTGGTCCGAGTGCACGATGAACCGATCGGATTGAACGTGCGAGACCCATTGGCGTGCCCACTTGAAGTGGGCACGCCGGCGCTGATGAAGCTCAATCGAACTCGTCACCCCGGAAGATGTTCCCGAGGTAGGCAGCTCGGACGTCTTGATCGTTGATGATTTGTTTCGGGGTGCCTTCTTTAAACACGCGCCCGTCATTGATGATGAGGGCCCGATCGCAAACGCGCAGGGTCTGCGCGACGTTGTGGTCGGTGATGAGGACGCTCTTCCCGAACTCGACCTTAAGGCGGACCACTTCCCGCTGAAGGTCTTCGACGGCGATCGGATCGACGCCCGCGAACGGTTCATCGAGCAGGATGAGCTTGGGCTGGGTGACCAGCGCCCGTGCGATCTCCATCTTGCGGCGTTCACCTCCGCTCAGCGTAGACGCCGCCTGGTTCCGTTGTTTTAGCAAGCCGTACTGTGACAACAACTGCTCAGCCCGGTTGTTTCGTTCCGTTTTGGAAATGCGAAGCGTCTCTAAGATCGCCTGTAAGTTTTGCCAAACCGTCAGTCTGCGGAAATCGCTTCGTTCTTGGGGCAGATAGCCGATCCCCTGCCGCGCCCGCTTGTACATGGGGAGCGTCGTTATGTCGTGGGCATCGAACGCGACCGCCCCACTGTCGGGGGTGACCATCCCGAGGATCATGCGGAATGTGGTGGTCTTACCGGCCCCATTGCGACCCAAGATGCCCACAATCTCTTGTTGATGCAGGACAAAGCTCACCTCATCAACGACCCGCCGGCCGTTGAAGGACTTCACAAGTTTCGTCGTCTCAAGAAGGTTCATTCTGCGCCCAAATAGAACGGGCATCGTCAGGCCGATGACCGTCAGAATCAAGTACCTCCAACGATGTGGATAACTCGTGGAGAACCTGCCCTGATTGTTATCAACCTGTTTAGGTCACATTGGTTATTTGACCGCAAACGCGGTCACTGGATATGACGCCAAAGCTCTACGGCACCAAACCGACTCTAGGCAGATCCATAATTCATTTCCTTAAATACACTTACGACAGATCAATTTCAGACATTCCCGCGTCAAGTGGTTTTGTGGCAGAAGTCGTAGTGATAAAGCCTCCTTCACGGATTCGCAGGGACAGATGAAGGCCACGGTGGCACCTAATGTGGATAACCTGCGGAAAGAACCGCTGTTACTGACCTGACACTTGCGCAGGAAGTTGTGGGGTTTTGTCCTCAGCTGTGGTATGGTTGAGCTCGACGTAAGCTGTCGACCCTGGCGCGGGTGGCAGTTGTGCGAGGGTGTGCCCTCGCTCGGTTCGCGCCGCAAAGCACGCGCGGAGGGTTTCACTCCGTCGCAATCGTCCGAAAGGAGTGGCTGTATGGCCACCGGTAAGGTCAAGTGGTTCAACGATCAAAAGGGCTTCGGGTTCATCGCCGCCAACGAGGATGGCAAGGACGTCTTCGTCCACCATTCGGTGATTGAGGGCGAAGGGTTTCGCACGCTCACGGAAAACGAATCGGTCGAATACGAATTCGAATCCGGCCCCAAGGGCATGAAGGCCACGAAGGTCCGCCGCATTGCCGTCGCCGTCGCGAGCTGATCCCCGCAACCTGACTCTCAAGTCTCTCGGCACACCCACCTGGGCAATCAGGTGGGTGTTTTTTATGCGCTGGGGGACGCGTGGGGCGTGTGGATTTGTGGGAAGTACTTGGGAAAACTGGCCGCTAGAGCGGCCAGTCCGGTGAAGTGCCTTGTGCTTGTCTACAGATTGGCCAATCGTTCGTATAACGCCGCTGCGGTGCGGGTGCCGTTGTGGAAGGCGTCGAGATCGAACTTCTCGTTTGGGGAATGCACGCGGTCGTCATCCAGGCCGAAGCCGATCAACAGCGTGTCGATGCCGAGCACCTGCTTGAAGAGCGCGACGACCGGGATGCTGCCGCCCTCGCGCATCAGGACGGGTTTAGCCCCGAAGCCGGCCTCGACCGCCTCAGCGGCCAGTGCCATCGCCTTACCCTCGCGCGGGGTGAGGAACGGGCCAGCCAGGCCATAGTTGGCGAACTCGATCTTCACGTTCTTCGGACAGCGGTCGCGCATCGCCTGCTCGAAGGCGGCCCGGATCTTGGCCGGGTCCTGGTTGGGGACGAGCCGCATCGATATCTTCGCGGATGCCTTGGCGCCGATGACGGTCTTGGCGCCGGCCCCCTGATAGCCGGCGGTAATGCCGTTCACGTCGCACGTCGGGCGGGCCCACTTGCGTTCAAGCGTGGTGTAACCGGTTTCGCCATAGAGCGATTCCAATTCCAACGCGTCCGCGAAGCGCTTTTCGTCGAACGGCAGTGATGCCCACTCGGCGCGCTCGGCGGGCGTCAGGTCGACCACATCATCATAAAAGCCCGGGATGTTCACCCGCCCGTCGGCGTCGTGGAGCGATGCGATCAGCTCGCCCAGCACGTTGGCGGGGTTCGGCACCGCCCCACCGTACAGGCCGCTGTGCAGGTCGTGACTGGGACCGGTGAGGAAGACTTCTTCGTACACCAATCCGCGCAACCCGTAAGTTATGGCCGGCAAGCCGCGGGCGAACTGGTTCGTGTCGCTGATGACGACGACGTCGGCCTTCAGGTCGGCGGCGTAGTGCTTGACGAACGCCTCCAGGTGATCGGAACCGATCTCCTCTTCCCCCTCGATCAGCACCGTCAGGTTCACCGGCAGCCCCACGTGCGCCTGCCATGCCATGATCGCTTCCACATGGCACCAGACCTGCCCCTTATCGTCGGCGCTCCCGCGGGCGTAGATCGCGCCGTCGCGAACGGTCGGCTCGAACGGCGGCGTGGTCCACAGGTTCAGTGGCTCAGGCGGTTGAACGTCGTAGTGCCCGTATAGCAACACGGTTGGCCGCCCGGGGATGTGCTTGTTTTTTGCGACCACTGCGGGGTGCCCGCCGGTCTCCATCACCGAGACTTCCAAGCCCGCAAACTTCAACTGGTCGGCCAGCCACGTGGCGCACCGCACCATGTCCGGCTTGTGCTGCGGCTGCGCGCTGACGCTCGGGATCGCCAGAAACTCCGACAACGCCGTCACGGCTTGATGCTTGCGCGATTCGATCGTTTCCAGGACGCGGTCGAGCATGGCGGGGCTCCGTAGAGCAGGTGTGCGCGGGGCGAGGAGATTTCTCCGGCCCCTCTCCCATGTACGCATGGGAGAGGCGATATAGAACTGCCAACGATTCGGGACGATCGAAATCACCCTCACCTAGCCTCTCCCGGGGTACCGGGAGAGGGACCGGAGCGGATTGACCGCTACGCCTTCAACCGCTGCGCCGCCCGCTCGGTCGCGGGGTCGGCGATCATGGTTTCGACGACGGCGCGGTGGCGTACTTCCTCGAGCGGCACGTACTTGCCGGTGGCCTCGCAGAGCAGTTCACCGCTGGAGCTGAAGACCGTCGCGATCGTCTTGATCAGCTTGGTTCGACCGGTGGTGACGCTGGCCTCGACGTCGACGTGTTCACCGATGGCGATCTTGCGCCGAAAGCGGACTGTCATCTCGCCGCACAGGCAGAACCGCCGGCCTTCCCACGTCGCGGCCCAGACCATGGCTTCGTCGAGGACGGTCGCGATCACCCCGCCGTGCACGACACCGTCGAACCCGATGTGGTGCTTCTGCGGTGTAAAGCGGGTGCGGACGATGCCCGCGTTCTCGTCGACGTACAGGTGCAGCCGCAGCCCATGCGGGTTTTCCGGCCCGCACACAAGACATCCGGGCGTATGTGGAAGTTCGGTTAATGGCATGATGCGGGGATGGTAGCGAGGGAGCGCGGTTTTGGAAGTCGGTAACGTTTTATCAGCACTTCTTCATGTTTCATGTCGTCATGTTTCACGGGTCTCAGTGAAGCATGACGACATGAAACATGGAGAAAACTGGAGGGATGGACGCGCCACCGGCCCCTTCCCGGTTGACACTTTTCCCTCATTTCGTACGATAAGCCCGTTCCCCATTGATGGGGCGTTTGTCGAGAGACCCGGCGCGTGGCCGGGTGGGTAGACATACCGGGTCGGAAGAAGCCAGCGTAACTGCTGGCTTCGACGCGGTTTAAACCGACTCGTGCCTCCGGGAATGTTCGTCGCCGCGAACGGTCACGCCTATAGTTGCGTATCCCTTCGCCTCGTGTCGCGAGCGTTTGAGCTGCTCGTGCGATTACCCCGTAGTGTAACGGTAGCACAAGTGGTTTTGGTCCACTTTGTCATGGTTCGAATCCATGCGGGGTAGCTGTACCGGATAAGGTGGTCAGTGGGTCGTGGGCAGTTAAACGCCGTCGCTCCCCTTCTGATCTGCCCGCTATCGACTGACCACCGCCCACTGAATCATGAGCACCACAGCCATCATCCTCGCCGCGGGCAAGTCGACACGGATGAAGTCGGCCCGGCCGAAGCCGTTGCACGAGGTGTGCGGCAAGCCGATGCTGCACTACGTGCTGCAGGCCTGCTACGACGCCGGTTGCACGCGCGTCGTAGTGGTCGTGGGCCACGGTAAAGAAGAAGTCGTGGCGGCCTTCGGGCACGATTCGCGCATTACCTGGGTCGAACAGACCGAGCAGCTCGGCACCGGTCACGCCGCCCGCATGTGCAGCCGGGAACTGGAAAAGAGCCCCGGCGACGTCTTCATCCTCGCCGGTGATGGGCCGCTCATTCGCGGGCAGGTGCTGCAGACGTTGCTGAACGCCCACCAGGAAGAAAAGGCCGCCGCCAGCATGGCGACCGCGGTGTTGGACGACCCGACCGGCTATGGCCGGATCATTCGCGACGGCGACGGCGAGTTTGTCGAGATCGTCGAGCAAGGTGACGGCACGCCCGAGCAGCTGGCGATTCGCGAGGTCTTCCCGAGTTACTATTGCGTGAAGACGGCCGAACTCATGCACGCCCTGTCGCTGCTGAAGAACGAGAACTCGAAGCGCGAGTATTACCTGACCGACATCTACGCGATCCTGCGCAGCGAAGGCAAGCGCGTGACCGCGGTGCAGGCGGTGACGGCCGAGGACGTGCTGTCGGTCAACACGCGGTCGCAGCAGGCCGAGGTCGACGCGATCATGCAGGAGCGCATCCAGCGCGGCCTGCGCGAAGCGGGCGTCACGATCGTCAGCCCGATCAACACGTACATTGAAGCCGACGTCACCATCGGCCAGGACACGGTCATTCAGCCGTTCTCCGTGATCGGCTCCGACACCAGCATTGGCCGCAACTGCATCATCGGCCCGTTCGCCTGCGTGCCCCGCAGCAGCGTGGTGCGCGAGGGAACGACGGTGGCAGGCAACGTGTCGAGCAGCGGGACGGGAGTGGCGGGAAGCTAGAGGAATTGCGGAGTTCGGAGTGCGGATTGGAAAACCGAAAGCGTTTCCTTCCCATCCGCAATCCGAACTCCGTAATCCGCAATGGAAAATGCCAAAGATCGACTCGGACCAACTTCGCATCTTCACCGGTCGCGCCAATCGCGATTTGGCGGAGAAGATCTGCGCGTACCTGTCGCTGCCGGTGGGTCGCGGGCAGACCGAGTTGTTCCCGGACGGTGAGTGCATCGTCAAGGTGAACGAGGACGTTCGCGGGCGCGATTGCTACATCATCCAGCCGACGTGTCAGCCGGTGAACGGCAACCTGATGGAGCTGTTCATCTGGATCGACACGCTGAAGCGCGCCAGCGCCCACCGTGTGACGGCCGTCATGCCCTACTTCGGGTATGCCCGCCAAGACCGCAAGGACGAAGGCCGCACGCCGATCACCGCCAAGCTGGTCGCAAACCTGATCGAGCGGGCCGGCGCCGATCGCGTGGTCAGCATCGATTTGCACGCCGCCCAGGTGCAGGGGTTCTTCGACATCCCGGTCGATCACCTGAACGCCGGGCCGGTGCTGAGCAAGTGGTTCAAAAGCCTGAAGCTCGACAATTGGGTGTTCGTGTCGCCGGACGTGGGCAACGTAAAGCGGGCGCAGGTCTACGCCAACATGATGGGTGGCGAGATCTGCATCATCGACAAGCGTCGCAAGAGCGGCACGCAGACCGAGGCCAAGCACATCATCGGTGACGTGCGCGGCAAGAACTGCCTGATCGTCGACGACATGATCACCACCGCCGGCACGGTGACCAAGGCTGTCGAGATCCTGAAGGACAACGGCGCGCTCGACGTCTACATCGCCGCGACGCACGGCGTGTTCGCCGGGCCGGCGCTGGAACGCTTGGAAAAGTGCGACTTCACGAAGATCGCCGTCACCAACACGATCCCGATCCTCGACCGCTGCGACGGCATTAAGGACCGCATGGACGTGCTGGACGTATCCGGCCTGCTCGGCGAGGCGATCCACCGCATTCACCACAACGAATCGGTGAGCGCGCTGTTCAAGGGCGCCCACAAGGATGGGGCAAGGTAATGTTTTATCCCCTCTCCCGGTACCCCGGGAGAGGGTTAGGGTGAGGGTGACGAGAACTGGCACAACGCGTCAGCAGCCAGTTCGAAATCACCCTCACCTAGCCTCTCCCGGAGTACCGGGAGAGGGACCGTAAGGAACTTGGAGTAAAGACATGGCAAGCAAGACCGCACAAGTATCGGCCGAAACCCGCACGGCCCTCGGTTCGCGGGCGAACAAGCGCCTGCGCGACGCCGGCAAGCTGCCGGGCGTCATCTACGGGCACAAGGAAGCGATCCTCCCCGTCACGCTGCCGAAGAAGGAGGTCGCCGGTCACATCAACCACGGCCAGCACCTGTTCGACATCGCGATCGACGGCAAGAGCGAGAAGGTCCTGATCAAGGAAGTGCAGTACGACCACCTCGGCATCGACCTGATCCACGTCGACTTCGCCCGCGTCTCGCTCGACGAGAAGGTCACGCTGACCGTCTCCATCGAGACCAAGGGCGAGCCCAAGAGCGACACCGGCGTGCTCCAGCAGATCATGAACGAGATCGAGATCGAGTGCCTCGTCACCGACATCCCCGACGTGATCAAGGTCAGCGTCGGTGACATGCAACTCGACGACGTGATCCACGTGAAGGACCTGAAGCTTCCGCAGGGCGTCGTCGCCCTGGCCGACGAGGACCAGATCGTCGTGCAGCTGAAGGAGATCACCGACTCCGAGGACGCCGCCGAGGCCGATGCCGCCGAGCCGGAAGTCATCGGCAAGGCCAAGGAAGATGGCGACGCCGATGCGGAAGAGGCCAAGTAAGGATCGTAGATTGCCGATTTTCGATTGCCGATTTGCGGTTGGGTAACCATCGCTTCTCATCCAATCGCAAATTGGCAATCGAAAATCGGCAATCCCATGAAGCTAGTCGTCGGCCTAGGCAATCCCGGACGCGATTACGTCGGCACCCGGCACAACGTCGGGTTCGAACTGATCGATCGGCTGGCGACGAGCCTTGGCTGGACGAGCAAGGACGCCGACTTCGATCGGCAGGCCCGGTCGAAGTTCGAGGGCCTGGCGATTGACGGGCCGGCGGCCGGTGGCAAGGCGCTGCTGCTGAAGCCGGCGACGTACATGAACCTCAGCGGTCGCTCCGTACAGGCGGCCATGGCGTTCTACCAGTGCACGCCCGCCGACGTGCTGGTGGTGCTGGACGACATCGCCTTGCCCGTCGGTCGCTTGCGGCTTCGCGGGTCTGGAAGTTCGGGTGGCCATAACGGCCTGAAGGACATCGAGCGGGCGCTGGGCACGAACGCCTACGCCCGGCTGCGGATCGGGATCGACCCCCGGCCGCCGCAGATCCCGCAGGTGGATTACGTGCTCGGCCGGTTCACCGACGAGCAGCGAAAGACGTTAACCCCCACGATCGACCGCGCCGCCGAGGCCGCGATCGTGTGGATGGAAAAAGGAATTGAACCGGCGATGAACAGGTTCAACGCCGGCAGTGAAGACAAGTGAAACATGACGACATGAATCATGAACCGATGAAGCGCCGCGTGGCCTTCATGTCTGATGTCTTCATGTTTCACGTTTCGGTTTACTAGCGGTCGGCCCCAACCGACCAAAACCCATGCTAGGGAGTTAGAATTATGCCCAACAATGCACCCCGTCAGTACGAAGGTATGTTCCTGGTCGGTCCCGCCGCCAACAGCGAGAACGAGGGCGGCATCAAGCTCGTCCGCGCGGTCCTGGAGCGCAACGCGGCCAGCCCGATGGTCCTGAAGAAGTGGGACGAGCGCAAGCTGATGTACGAGATCAACCGCCAGAAGCGCGGCACGTACATCATCGCCTACTTCACCGCCGCCCCCAGCGCCATCACCGGCATCGAGCGCGACGTGAAGCTGAGCGAGGACATCCTCCGCGTGATGGTGACCGACGCCGACCACCTGAACCAGCAGGAAATGGAAGCCGTCGAGCCCCAGCCGATCCAGCCCCGCGAAGAGCGCCCCAGCTGGGACCGCCCCAGCTTCAACGACCGCCCGCCCCGTGGCGATCGCGGCCCGCGCCGTGAGGAAGCCGGCGTTGGCGCCGAAGGGAAAGAGTAAGGACTTATTGCCGATTTGCGATCTGCGATTGCCGATTGAAGAGGTGATCGTCCAAAGGCGGCGCTTTCCAATCGCAAATGGGCAATCGAAAATCGGCAATCCGCCGGAGGCGAAAACATGGCCAGTTACAACAAAGTCCTCCTCATGGGCAACCTGACCCGCGATCCGCAGCTGCGCTACACGCCGTCGCAGATGGCGGTGGCGGACTTCGGCATTGCGGTGAACGAGAAGTTCACCACCAAGAGCGGCGAGAAGCGCGAGGATGTCGCGTTCATCGATATCACCGCCTGGGGCAAACAGGCCGAGCTGATCAACCAGTACTTCACCAAGGGCAAGCCGATCTTCATCGAAGGCCGCTTGAAGTATGAAACCTGGGACGACAAGCAAGGTGGCGGTAAGCGTCACAAGCTCACCGTTACCCTCGATGGCTTTCAATTCGTGGGTGGCCGTGACGGTGGAGGCGGTGGTGGTGGTGGTGGTGGCAGCTACGATCAAGGCGCCGGTCCCGGCGACTTTGAAGACAGCGCCCCGCCGCAACGCTCGCAATCGCGCCCGGCCCCCAATCGCCCGCCGCAGCGCCCCGCGCCACGGCAGGCAGCGCCCGCCGAGCAACCGTACGGCGACGAACAGCAATTTAAGGACGACGATATTCCGTTCTGATCCGTGATGAGTGGTGCCTGACCCGTACGGGCCAACATCACTCGCGCAACAGTCAATCACCACTCATCAATCACAGAGGTATTCAAATGGCAAACGTAAAACTTCTCCTTCAGGAAAGCGTCAAGCACGTCGGCAAGGTTGGCGACGTGGTCGAGGTGTCGCCGGGCTATGCCCGTAACTACCTGCTGCCCCAGCGCCTGGCCGTCGAGCCGACGCCGAATAACCTCAAGAAGATCGAGGTTCGTCGGCAGGAGATCGAAAAGCAGGAGCGCGAGCAGCGCGAGCAGCAGCAGACGCTGATCAAGAAGCTCGCCGGCGTCGAGGTGACGCTCGAGCGTCGCGCCAACGAGCAGGGCAACCTGTACGGCGCCGTCAGCGCGACCGACATCAGCCGTGCGCTGCAGGGCATGGGCTACAACGTCGAGCCGGACGACGTCTACCTGCCGGGCAAGCTCGACCGCATCGAGACCTACATGGTCACGGTGCGCTTCGCCGAGGGCATCGAGACCGAGCTGAAGGTGTGGGTCGCCCCCGACGCCGACAGCCGCGAGTCCATCGAAGCCGCCCGCAAGGCCGCCGCCGCCGAGCCGGCCCCCGCGAGCAACTTTGAACGCAACGGATAAGGCTTCTTTGGACTTCGCCACTTCAGTGGCTGGTTCTTCTGGCATCATCGAAAACTGACACGGCCCGCACGGTTCTCCGTGCGGGCTGTTTCATTGGAGTATATGCACCTGAAAAGGAAGTCCGTTGCCGAGCCGTTATTTTGAGACGGTGTAAAGAACAACGCCGCGTCCGCTCCGACCGTGGCATGGGCGTCTCGCCCATGCGTGTGTGAGGGTCGGAAGACAGAATTGGTTGCAGCGGCTCGGTCGGCGCAGCAGCCATCAAATCAATCTCTCATTCCACTCCACACGCATGGGCGAGACGCCCATGCCACGGAAAGGCAGCCGCGACCGCGTTTTTTAACATACTCAGAGGCACTCACGATGACGGTTGCGTCGTGACGTCATAAGCCCGGTTTCATTTGCAAATCGACAACCCTACTGCAACAAACCTACGATCGGGCGCGTCTTACTCAAACTCAGCCATTGCAGCAGTTCCCGACGAAGGACCGACATGACACGCTCGACTTTCTGGCGCCCGTTTGCACTTACCAGCATGTTGGTGCTGCCGCTGTTCGCATCGCTCGCTTGCTCTGATCAATCCGGGTCGGGCGGCAATGGGCACGGCGAGGCGCCGCACGTTCTGCTAGGCAAGCCCGCCCCGGCCATCAATGTCCCGTTACTCGATGGCGGCACGTTGAACCTGGCCGACCACAAGGGCAAGGACGTCGTCATCCTCGACTTCTGGGCCACCTGGTGCGGCCCGTGCATCGTCGGCATGCCGTTGGTCGATCAGGTCGCCGACCAGTACGCCGACCAGAACGTCGTCTTCTACGCGGTGAACGTCGGCGAGACCCCCGAAGAGATTAAGCCCTTTATGGCCAAGCAGAACTTCGACATGAAGGTCGCCCTCGACGCCAACGGCAAGGTCAGCATGGACTACGCCGCCGAGGCCATTCCGCAGACGCTCATCATCGATAAGAACGGCATCGTCCAGTCCGTTCATATCGGTGTCGGCGCGGATACCAAAGCGCAACTGGAAAGGGACGTGAAAGCCGCGCTGGCAAAGTAAGCAAAACCGTCCCTCGTCAAAATGGAACGATTTCTCTCTGGTCCCTCTCCCGGTACGCCGGGAGAGGCTAGGTGAGGGTGAATTCGAACTGCAGACAGCCTACGAATGGGGGACGGATCAACACGAATAAAAAAGGCGCAACACGGCGCAGCTCTTATTCGTATTGATTCGAGCCCATTCGTGGGCAACTCTTTGCTCACGGCGCGTGGGGCAGCTCGAATTCACCCTCACATCGCCTGTCGCCGAGCGAATTCAACACCCCCTGTGGGTAGCCCGTGTACAACCCGTCGCCACCTCCCCGCGCGTTAGGCGGAACCCCGCTCTGACCCTACAAGATCCCTCAAGCCGATTTGTCTTGCGGCCCGATGAATGGATGAGTATGTTCGGGTTTCGTTAGCAAGCTAGTGCAACACGCGAGAGATGTACCGATGAGCCAAGCCAGCCAGTTAGTCGACCCGTCGATCGCACGCCAGTTCGATCGGTTGCCGCCTCACTCGATCGAGTCGGAGATGTGCCTGCTGGCGTCGATGATGCTGGACAAGGAGATGGTCGGCGAGGTCGTGCAGATCGTCGACCGCGAGGCCTTCTATCAGGCCGACCACCAGATCATCTACGACGTGCTGGTGAAGCTGTACGAGCAGAACCGCCCGATCGACGCCGTCATCGTCCGCGAAGAGCTGATCAAGCGACAGTTGCTCGACGAAGTCGGCGGCATCGCGTATCTGGCCGCCATCCTCAACAGTGTGCCCTCGGCCGCCCACGGCGCACACTACGCCGGCATCGTGCGCGAGAAGGCGCTGCTGCGCCAGCTCATCAGCGCCAGCACCGACATCCTGCGCGACGCCTACGCCCCGCACGAGGAAGCCAACATCGTCTTGGACAAGGCCGAGAAGCGCATCTTCGAAATCGCGCAGAACAAGGTCGGCAAGCAGATGGTGGCGATGGAGGAAGTGCTGCACGAGGTCTTCGAGATGATCGAGACCCGCGGCCAGCGCGGCGTCGAAACGGGCTTCCTCGAGCTGGACGAAATGATGAACGGCCTGCAGCCGGGCGAGATGATCATCATCGCCGCCAGACCGTCGATGGGTAAGACGGCGTTCGCGATGAACATGATCGAGCACATCAGCGCCACCAACCGCCTGCCGACCGCCGTCTTCAGCTTGGAAATGAGCAAGCAGCAGCTCGCCCAGCGCATGCTCTGCAGCCGTGGGCAGATCGACGCCCACAAGCTGCGCAAGGGCATGCTTCAGTCGCACGAGTACGCTCACCTGGCCAACGTGGTCGGCGAACTGGCAAAGGCGCCGATTTGGGTCGACGACACGCCGGGCCTGACCATTCTGGACCTGCGCGCCAAGGCCCGTCGGCTGAAGATGCAGCACGACATCAAGTGCATCATGATCGACTACATGCAGCTGATGGATAACCCCGGTGTCGAAAGCCGTCAGCAGCAGGTCAGCGAGATCAGCCGCGGCATTAAGGCGGTCGCCCGCGAGCTGTCCGTCCCCGTCATCTGCCTGTCGCAGCTGAACCGCGGCAGCGAAGGCCGCGACGGTCACCGCCCACGCATGAGCGACTTGCGCGAGTCGGGCAGCATCGAACAGGACGCCGACGTGATCGCGCTGCTGCACCGCGAGGACTACTACCGCATGGCCGAGCCGGACTTTCAGCCGGACAACATCGCCGAGGTCATCATCGCCAAGCAGCGTAACGGCCCGACGGGCACCGTGAAGCTGACGTTCATCAACAAAACGACGCGCTTCGAGAACCTGTCGGCGGCGGCCGACCCGTTCTAAGCAAGCGCCCAACACCAACTCGCGTCATTCATCTGCCGGACTGGCCGCTTCAGCGGCCAGTTCTTCTTTGCGGGTGAAGCGTCGAAGCGCCCGTCGATAGCGAAGCCATCCCTACATCAAACCTCTCCCGCACGCTATGATCTCCCCCACATGGCGCAGCGAACATCTACCCCCATCTGGATCGTCTGTTCCGCACTGCTCGTGCTCGCCTGTGGCGTGGCGGGCGCGGTGCATTATGGGAAAGTGGCCCAGCTTGCAGACAGCACGCAGGCGAAGATGGAAGCCGCGGTGCCCGGCCTGATGTACCTGATGGCCGGCATCGCGCTGGCCGTGCTGATGGTAAAGCGACCATCCACCCCCACCGTCATTGCCCCACCCGCGGCGCCCGCAGCCGACCCGAACGAGGTCGCCGCCGATCCATGGTCGCAGATCAACCCGGTCTTCGAACAGTTGATCGAAGCTGTGGACGCGCTGAACCGCCGGATCGCCGAGCGACCCGTCGAACCCACCGCATCGCCCGCTGCGCCGGTGCCACCCGTACCGCCACGCCCCATCGGGTCCGCCGATCAATCCGCCCGAATGATCGAACTGCTCGACGACATTCGCGAGCTGTCGATGATGAGCGAGGCCCAGAAGCGGTCGCGCTTCCTGAACCACGCGAAGCGCCAGAAGTCCCTCATGCTACGGCAGGCGCGCAACCACCTTGGCGCCGGTCAGTTCGGCGAGGCCGAGCGCCTGATCGAACAATGCATCGCGGCCTACTCGAGCGACGACGACGTCGAGTTCGTCCGCCAGCAGCTGAACGACGCCCGCGACGCCGCGGCCACCACCGCGATCGACAACGCGCAGCACAAGGCGGAAGACCTGATGGCGTTGTCCCGCTTCGACGAGGCGATCGCGATCGCCGACGGGCTCATCAACGACTATCCCACGAACCACGAAGCCCAGGCGCTGCGCGACCGCATCGCCCGCGAGCGCGACTTGTTCCGCAACGCCGCCTGCCAACGACTGTTCGACGAAATTCGCACCGACATCGACCACCGCGACTGGCGCAAGGCCCTGGCCGGCACGCAAAAGCTGCTGGAAAGGTTTGGCGACCTGCCGCGCGCCGAAAAGGTGCGCAGCACGCTGCGCACCATTCAGGACAACGCGGAGATCCAGGAACGCCAGGAACTGGAGGCCCGCATCCAGGAGCTGATCCGCAGCAAGCGCTTTACCGATGCCGTCGAACTGTCGGAAGAGCTGATCGCGCGCTTCCCCGGTTCGCCGCAGGCCGACAAACTCCGCGACCTGCTACCGCGTCTGCGCGAACATGCGGTCACCCATGAGGCGGGGGATTTGGTGGATCGGAGTTAAGGCGCTTCTCCTGCCCTCCGGCCCCGCTCTCGGTACTCCGGAAAAGGCTGGGTGAGGGTAATTTCGAACTGCTGACGGTTCCCGAAAGAACAAATCACCCTCACCCAGCCTCTCCCATGAGTACATGGGAGAGGAGCCGGAACAATCACCCGTAATTACGACTCGCATGTCCCACGACCTCCTCACCCAAGTCTGCTCCCTACCCACCGCGCCCTTCGTCGAGTCGCAGGTCGTAGCGTTCGTCGAACGGTTCGTGAAGGCGCATCGGTCGATGTCGCTGCAGCGCGATCGCTTCGGCAACCTGCTGATCTCGTTGCCCGGCCGCTCGCGCGGGCCGCGGTGGGTGTTTACGGCCCACATGGATCACCCGGGGTTCGTCGCTGAGCGAATGATCGACAACCGCTCGCTGCATGCTCGCTTTCATGGTGGCGTGCTGAGCACGTACGTGCGCGGCTCGCGGGTGCGGTTTTTCAGTGGCAGCGATGAGATTCGCGGCACCGTGACCGACGTCGTTGACGGCGACCGTGGCTACCCCGCCACCGCGACCGTACGCGTTGCCCAAGCGGTAATGGCGGGCTCCGTAGGCATGTTCGACGTGGGCGAGGGCCGCATCCGTGGCAAGCGATTCCACAGCCGCGTTTGCGATGATCTGGCCGGCGCCGCGGCGGCGCTGGCCATGCTGGATCAGCTGAGCCGTAAGCGGCCTAAGTCGCCGGTGGCGGTCCTGCTGACGCGGGCGGAGGAAGAAGGCTTCATCGGCGCCATCGCAGCCTCCACCGATTCCAAACTGCTGCGCAAGACCGACCGCCTGATCGCCATCGAGTGCTCCGCCGCCCAGCCATACGCGCCGATCGGCGGTGGCTGCATCGTGCGCATCGGCGACCGCACGAGCGTCTTCAACTCGGCCATCAGCTACTTCATTACCCAACAGGCCGAAGCGCTCGCGAAGGCCGACAGAACCTTCAAGCACCAGCGCGCCCTGATGCCCGGCGGCACCTGCGAGGCCACCGTCTACGACGTCTACGGCTACACCGCCGGCTCGATCTGCGTGCCGCTGGGCAACTACCACAACATGGATAAGGCCAAGGGCAAGATCGCGGCCGAGTTCATTGATGTGAATGACTGGGACAGCATGGTCAAGCTGTTCATTGCGATCGCCCGGAACGGGCACACGTTCTCGCCGGATCACGCGATGCTCAAGCAACGGCTTGAGGCGCGGTTTGAGAAGTTCAAGAATTACTTTTAGCCGTGGCCGTCAAAGCCTCGAGCGTACTTGTCGTGGCGACAGCCCTTATAGAATCCGCCTCGCGTTATCGAAGAAATCGATCACGGCCTGGGCTGCGCCGGCGTCGTCGGCGATGCTGTTGTGGGAGCCGCGTTGGATCCAGTGGAACTGCTTGGGCTGCAGGGCTTGCAGGTAGAGGCTTTGGCCGTGCTCGAAGCGGATGATCTCGTCGTCGGTGCCGTGGATGACCAGCAGTGGCCTGGGCCACAGTTGCTGCGCAAGCTCGGCCGGCGCGAAGTCGGTGAGGTCGCGGCCGGTATGCAGCGATGCGATCGGCACGCCGATGTTGCGCAACAGCCAGTTTAGCGGCGTGGGGAACGTGTCGTACATCACGCTGTCGGCGAGCTTGCCGAGGTCGTCGAACGTGCCGTAAACCGCGACGGCGTCGATGTGCTGCCCCTCGACCGAATCGTCGGCCGCCGCGGCGACAATGGCGGCGGCGCCCATGCTGGCACCAAGGCCGAAGATCTGCATCGACCGCTCTGGCTGGGCCGCCATCAGCCACTGCACCGCGCCCAGCACATCGTGGCGTTCGCGGTCGCCGAAGGTCGACATCTGCCCACCGCTCTCACCGTGGGCGCGCAAATCGATCGCCAGCACGTTGTAACCCGCTGCGATTGGGCCGCGCGCCAGCAACAGGTGGTTGGACTTGTTGGCGCCCAATCCGTGGGCGACAAGCACTGTGGATGCCGCGCGATCGTTGTCGGCCGTTGATGGGATCCACCACCCCACGATCGGCGTGCCGTCCGTCGCCTCGAACATCACCCGGCGGTACTCGACGCCCATCTGAACTGTGGGGCTGTCGAGCGGCGTCACCTTCGGGCGGTAGACCATCAAAGTCGACATGACGTACGGCAACCCGATCGCCGCCAGCAGCAACACGCGCCCCATCGAGAACACGACGGCTAACAGGTAGGCGCTCACCATCGATCGCGGGCGAACGCTTCGCGAAAGCCGCGACAGCACGCCGTTGAAGCCGCGCAGGATCAGCAGCGCGCCCATGGCGAAGTAGGCGGTCAGCAGCATCTGCGAGATCGGCGCACGGGCGGTCGCCGCGTGCGCGAAGGCGAGCGTCAAACCGATGCCGATCAACAGCCCCCACAGCACCACGCCCCCCATCGACCAGAGCGGCTTTCGACTACCGGTAAGCCACGTCTCGAAACATCGCCAGGCCAAGGCAAGGATGGGCAGCACTACGTACAGCCCGGTCAGCAGAAGACTGGCGACATAAAGCATATCGGTCGGCACCTTTCCAATGCGCGGGCTGCACTTCATCTTAGCCGCACGGCCGAGGTCGCAACCACGGAACACATCGAGAATTTGAACAGCCGCCATTTTCAGACAAGGAATGGCTTGCCTGCCTCACCTGAACAGGTTAGAGTTTCGGCGTCGGGAGACCCCCGCGGAAGGTTCCCCCCCTCCTTTCGCACTCCCGATTTTTTTATGCGCTGATCTGGGCTGCGTCAGAAATCACTCTCCACGGCACCCCACCGATTTACTGGGCCACCTTGCCGCGAACCAGCCGCAGGTACGTGTCGCGGAACAGGCCGTAGACGAGCACGTCGGACCGGTACGTCCTGCATTGGCCGATGATCGACGACTCGCCGTGCGGGCAGAATCGGCCCAAGCGCAGCAGGTCGGAATCGGGCTCGCCAAGCGGCAAGGCGCTCTTCTCGGGGCGCACCGTGAAGCCGACCTTCAGCCCCGCTTCCCTGCAAATCCGCACTACCTCCAGCGAATGTCCACCGTTTGGATAAGCGATGGAGATCGGCGTTTTTCCCGTCATCTCGGTCAGCATCGCCTGTGCGCCGGCAACCTGCTCGCGCACCTGGTCGGGCGGGTAGTTCGTTAGAATGCCGTGGTTGGCGGTGTGGTTGCCGATGTGCACGTACGGGTTGCTCGCGAAGTCGCGCAGTTCGCTCGGTGTGAACGGCCGATCTATATCGCTGCGCGGGCGGAAGGCGTCGGTGCCGAAGTGACGAGTCAGTTGGACCTCCATCGCCTCGGTCGTCATCGACTTCATCGCCGCGCCCTCGCGGTAGATCTGCTGCGGCGACGCGCCACGCTGGCAGCGCTCGCGGTGCAGCACGTCCCACCAGAAGCACTTGTTGTCGCGCACGTGGTTGGCCGAGATGAAGAACGTCGCCGGCACGCGGAACTCGTTCAGGATCGGCAGCGCCAGTGCGTTGTTGAAGTAACCGTCATCGAACGTGATCAGCGCGTACTTCCGGTCGGCCTTCAGGCCGTTCAGCACGTCCTGCGGGTCGATGAACGTGTAGCCGTGTTCCAGGTAGTACTCGATGAACTGCCGGAACTGCGCAACGGTGGTGCGCTGCAGCGGGTCGACATGGTTCATCGCGATCTCGCGTTCGTCGCGGAACAGCGAGTGGAACAGGAACGACATGAGCGCCGGCCGCTCCGGGCGAACGCCGAGGTAGGCACGCGCGAAGACCGAGTCGGTGTTGCGGATGAGCGTTTGAGCGACGTTGATCATGCGGTCTGCTTTCGTCGTGGCACGTCGATCTTCATCTCCGGCGCCGCCGCCGCCACCGGCACGGGCGCCTTGGGTTGTTGCACACGCGCAGCGCTGCGGCGAGCGTCTCCCACCACGTCGTGGAACGCGCCGAGCGTGTCGTTGACCATCGCGTCGGTCGTGAACCGCGCCGCCATACGGCGCGACTCTCGCCCGCTGCGCGCCAGCGAAGCCGGATTGGCGGCCAGTTCGGTTAACGCTGCGGCGAAGCCGTCGACATCGCCCGCTTCGACCATGGCGCCGTTACGGCCGGGCTCAATGAGGATCTCAACCCCTGCCGAGCGCGTCGCGACGATGGGGTGGCCCGCCGCCATCGCTTCGATGATCACGTAGGGCAGGCCCTCCTTGCGGCTGGACAGGGCAAAGATGTCGAACGCCGCCAGCAGCTCGCGCGCATCGCGCTCACCGAGCCAGATGACCTTGTCGGTTACACCCAACTTGGCCGCCAGTTCGCGCAGTGATGCATCCAACGGCCCGGCCCCCACCATCGCCAGCCGCGATTGCGGCACCTGTCGCACGGTGGCAGCGAACGCCTTCAGCAGCACGTCCGGCGCCTTCTGTTCGACCAGCCGACCGACGAAGCCGATCACGACCGCGTCGGACGCCACGCCCAGCGCCTGCCTGGCCGCTGTGCGATCGGTTAGCTTCATCGGGCCGATGCCGTTGGGCACGGTGATGACGCGCGACTGGCCCAGGCCAATGCGAATGGCCGCCCGGGCCTCCTCCGGCGATACCGCGACGATGAGCGATGTGCCCCAGCTGAGGACGCGCTCGATCGCCTGGTAGAACGTGCGCTTCCACCACGCCAAGCCCGGGTCCATCATGATGAGGCCGTGCAGCGTGTAGACGACCTTCGCGCCGGTGCAGAAGCCAGCCAGCCGTGCCAGCGCGCCACCCTTGGAACTGTGACCATGCACGACGTCGAATGGCCCGTTCTGGCGCATGTACCGGCGTATCGCGCGCACGGCATGAAGATCACTAGGGTGAATGCCGGTGCGCATCGGCATCGCCACCGCACGCAGGTCGGGCAACTCGCCGAGCCGCTGCATGAACATGCGATCGGCGCGGGTGGGCGAGTAGACCATATGCACCTCGCAGCCACGCGCGGTCAGGCCGTCGGCCAGGTCGCACACGTGCCGCCCGGTGCCGCCGCCGCTCGATTCGACGATCAGCAACACGCGCAGCGGCGCGGGCGTCGCAACTTCAATGCTCGCGGCCGACGTTTCACTCGTAAGACGATCGATGGGCATGTGTCTGTTCCTATTCCTCGTCCACTTCCGCTCAAGCATTGCCCGTCAATGGCGCGGGGGCGCCACCGGCTGCGGTCGTTCGCCATTCCGAGACACTTGCGGGCTTCGGTGATGAGCCGCCGGTGGCCAACTTCAGATAAAGGTCCTCGTAGCGGCGGGTGACGGCGTCCAAGTCGAACAGTTCGCGCACCCGCTGGCGGCCCTGCTGACCGAGTTGTGCTCGGCCGGTGGCGCCCATCGCGATCATGTCGCCCCAGGCATCGGCCATCGCCTGGGGGTCGCGGCGCGGCACGATCCGGCCGAAGTCACCCACGATCAGCGACGCGTCACCGACGTCGGTCGACACGCACGGCACGCCGCACGACATCGCCTCGCCGAGCACCAGCGGGAAAGCCTCGCTGATCGACGACAGCACCGCCACGTCCATCGCCGCATGAACTCGCGCCACGTCGCGGCGCGGCCCAAGCAGCACGATTCGGTCCACGAGGCCGAGCGCGTCGATCTGTTCCATCAGTTCCGCGTTATCCCGATTCATGTTCGCGCCGTAGACGACAAACCGCGCGCTGGCATGCCGCTTCGCCAACAGGGCCGCGGCCTGAAGGAAGTTTCCGGGGTCCTTCATTGGGTCGTACCGCGCTGCCAGACCGAACACGACTTCGTCGTCACGCAGGCCCAGTTCCTGCCGAACGTTGCGCCGCGCATCGGCGTCGGGCCGGAACAGCGACGTGTCGAACCCGTTGGGGATGACGGTCAATTTCTCGGCCGCGAAGCCGCGCTCGGCGTAGTGGGTGCGGGAATAGTTGGAACAAAGCACGATCTGCGATGGCACGCGTCGCGATAGCTTTGCGCAGGCGGACACCGTGAGCAGCGTCGACCGCTTCGCCACGCCGCGCACGTGTTCGGAATGGTGCACGCCCCACACCACGTGGGCGTCGCACCCCATGCGCGACGCGATGCCACCGATAAGGTTCGAGTGGTCCATCCACGTCTGCACGACCGCCGGCCGCGCGGCCCGCAGGTGCCGGGCCAGCCGCCATACGCCGCGCGGGTCGGGCAGGCCGGGCTTCATGCCGATGACGGTGATCGGGATGCCCGCCTTGATGAGCGGGCCGGCGACCGTCATGTCGTCGATCAGCGCGACGACCGACGGTTCGAATCGGTCGCGGTCGGTGCGCAGCACCAGGTTGCACAGCATCGCTTCAGCGCCGCCAAACTGGAAGCTGTTGATGACGTGCACGATCCGGATCTTTGTCGCGTTGTGCTCGCGGCCGTTCATACGCTTTTCTCCAGAACGGCCACGTGCGGCCCATTGATCTCGACGCGCCGCAACGACCGGCCGAGCGACAGGAACAACTTCTTGACCGGCTTCATCGAGCGGACGACCGCCGGCATCGGGTCCGACCAGCTGAAGAACGCGAACGTCTGGCGGTACATGATGCTGAGCAGCCACGCGCCAAGCGTGATCTGGCCCAGTTCCCACAGTTCACCGAACGCCGCGAAGTCGCGGTACGGGTCCCAGAGGCGCATGCCGCGGGCGTACGAGTCCATCGTCGGTAGCGGCTCACCGACGATGCGGTTGTAGACGAACAGCGCGATGCCGCAGCCGCTGGCCGACACCAGACAGTTAGACGCGGTGAAGCGCGCGTTGCACTCGATCACCTTGTATTCGCCATCACGTGGGTCGCGTTTGAACTCGATGTTGGCCAATCCGCGCAGGCCAGCCTGCTTGAAGAGGCGGTTGGAGTGATCGATGATCTCCGGCACCCAGTCGGTAATGTGATAGCACGCGGTGCCCATGCCGCTGGGGTACCGGCGGATGATGCGCTTCGTGAAGTCGAACAGTGGCTTGCCGTCCTCGTCCAGGTACGTGTAGTAGCTGCACAGCTGGCTATCGGGGCCCGGCACCCATTCCATGATCAGCACGTCCAGCTTTGCCGCCGTGGACTTGTCGAACGTCTCCATGAGCTCGTCGAAATTTGCGACGATCACGTGCTTGCGCCCGAAGTGCGCCTCGAACAGGTGCGACAGGCGAGGCTTGACCAGCACGGGAAACGCGAGCGACTCGCGCAGCTCCAGGATCTGCTCGCGCGTGGCGCTTTCCCAGAAGCGCGGCGTCGGCACGCCGGCGGCCTTGGCGTGGCGGTAGGTGGTGAACTTGTCCAGCATGTCCGCCTGCGCCGCCGGGTTGCACAGGTCAAGCTTGAAGCGCAGCGACAGTTCCTGGCGATAGCGCATCAGCACCTGAATGCCGGTGTCGCTGCACGTTAGCAGGACCGCGCCGCGCAGATGATCGGCCTTCGGCGACAGCAGGAACTGGCCCCACGCGTCCTCGATCGGCCCTTTCACACGCACGTCGATCCAGCGGCAGTACCGCGAGTGGCGCACGACCGATTCGGCGCCGCAGATCGCGTACACCTTCACGCCGGCGCGGCCGAGATCGCGCGCCACCGATAGCGCGTTGGCCTCGCCCCCCAGCAGGATGACGGGCGGCCGCTTGCGAGCCACGCGCTCGCCGGTCGCCTCTGTTGTCGCAGTCATATCTACGCTCCGTGAACAACCTCGGCGGCCGTTGCCGTCCGGCGCTTGCCTTGTTGTCGTACCACCGACGTTGCGAGCGACGGTGTCGCCGGTGCCGGTTCTTCTTGTGCATCGCTCGGCTCCACAGCCGGCACGCTGGATGGGATCGGGGTCGATAAACAGTTGTCCGCGTGCTGCGCCAACATAATGCTCCGCCGGCCCGTGTGACACGTTTGCGTGATCGACCGCTCGAGGATCATGCCGGGCACACGACAGACCGCCTCGGCAATACGGCCGCGGCTTGGCGAAACCACGATCACCGGCGCCCCGTTGGCGATGGTGACCGCGTGCCGCAACATATGTTCGATAAAGCTCGCCGGTCCACGGCGCGGCGACGTCGCGGTGCTGTAGAGGTCGAACAGGACGACGCTGGTGGAAGGAACCGTTAGGCCTGGCATCACTTCCGCGAGCCCCTCGGGATCGGGCCCGTGCGCCAGCCACCCGCAGTGCAGCAGGCGTTGGCCGTCGATCACGCTGTACAGATGGTTGCCAGACTCGATACGCCGCAGCGCGCTCGACACGAACTGCCGCTGCGAGATGCCCAACTCGCTCAGGTCGCAGTCCAGCAACTGCTTCAGCGTATCGCGGCGGGCCAAGGGGTACTCATTCGGATTCGCCAGGGATGCCGGTGACCACCGGTATACGTTGGTGACCTGGCGCGACGCGCTCCAGTCGGTGGCCCAGCGCGTCACGGCCTGGGCAGCCTTCAGCGGGCCCATCGAGCGCACCTCGCGCGAGGCGGCCTTGGCCTTGGCAGGCTGAATGCCGACCTTCGTCAAACCGGATCGAATCGCGCCGTCCGCACGCAGCATGAAGGCAGCGCGTTGCCGAGCGGCGGAGGTGGGGAAGATCGAAACCTCGCGCACCTCGTCCCAGGCCGTTGCGAACCGCTCTTTGTACGCATCGCCGCCGGGCGTAAGGTCGAGCTGCCCGTAACCCTGCTTCATCAGCAGTTGCGCCAGCATCAGCACGTGAATCTTGCCTGGCGAATGCGACCCAAGGGCGGCGTTGTGACAGATCAAGCTGACGATGCCGTCGCGCTTGCCCATCGCGTTCAGATGGGCCGACGCGACCTGATCGCCGACCTTCAACACGGTGACGTGCAGCAGGCCGGGCGTGCGCATCAGGCTCAGGTGAAACGGGCGCTTGCACGGATCGTGCTGAAACGGCGCCACGCCATCGATCGCCAGGCGGCGCAGGTCGTACGATTCGATGATCGTACCGAGCAGCCGTTCAAACTCGGCCGGATCCGTGATGTGCACGAGGGCAACGTTGCCGAACTTCTTCATCCGCCGAATGCGACTCTTGTTGCCCGACTTCTTCAGCGAGGCCTCGACCTCCTTGCCGTCGTCGAAGCGCATCAGGGGCCGGCGGTGCCACTTGGTGGTGACACGAGATTGAAGCGACGCATCATCAAGCCAAGCGGTGGGCGACGACGGCTGCATGTATCGCAGCGCAAGGCCGCTGGATGCCAGCAGTGGCTGCAGCGCCACCATCGCCAACCTCATGAACGTGTCGCCATGCTCGGGAGCGGAGACGCAGGATTGATACTCCGCCTGATGCGCGCCAGCCACCACCACTCGTCCACCGCGAATGGCCTTGCCCAAGGGCAACACGGCGAGCAGCGCGCCAGTATCGCTTCGGCCCAGCACCAACAGCGGCTCGTAATGCTCGCGATATGCGCCGTACCACGCGTCGGCGAAGCCGTGCGCCTGGCACGTGGTGGCCCACGGACACTGGTCCCACAGCTGGGCCCAGGCGCCGCGGAACGCCTCGTCGGCCATCAGCCGGTGCGCGTCGAAGTTGTGAACAATCTCGATCTTCATGTGTGCCCTTATGCATCCTGCGCGGCAGCGGCCATCTCGTTCGCCATCGACGCCGACCGTTCGAACAACATTCGACGAAGCAGATGCGTCGCCACCGGGAAGCATCCGTCGCGCTTCTTGTAGTGGTAGTAGAGGTTCGGCGTGCCGTTCACCTCCAAAATCACGCCGCCCGAATCCGCCAACGGCACGGTCGGGTCGGCGGTAACGATGTCGATGCCGGCGAAGCGGACGCGCAGCGATCGCGCGGCCCGCGCACCGTCGTTGATGATCGACTGGCACAGCAACGGCGTCGCCGTCGTGTTGTCGGCGCCGCTGTTCTCGTTCACGACCGTCTTCAGCGTCACCTGCGTGCCCGCCGCCGGAACCGATCGCAGCGAGAGGCCCTGCTTGGCCAGCGTGCGGCGCATGTCGAGGTCGACCGACAACAGCACCTGCGAGATGTCCGAACCGTTCCGCAGTCGTTCATCGTTCGCCCGGCGAACCAGGCCGGCGACGTTCGTCCGCCCATCGCCCACCACCGAAGGCAGCCGGCGGACGAACGAGTCGATCAGCACGCCGTCGAGGTACAGCAGGCGGTAGTTGTCGCCATGGATCTGCTCTTCGATCATCAGCTCGTCGTTGTACACCGCCGCCCACGCCGCGGCGCGAGCCAGATGCGATGGTCTGCGGATGCCGGTCGTCACCCCGCGCCCCCCACCGGTGCCACCGGCCGGTTTCACGACGCAGTCGCCAAGGCACGTGCTTATGAACGCCTTGGCCGGCCCAAGCTCGCCGATCGAGAACGCGGCGTGGCGCGGTACGCTCAGCCCTTCCTCGCGCAGAAGGCGATGCGTGAGCACCTTGTCGTGTAGCACCGCCAGCGTGACCGGATCGTCGATCGCCGTCACGTTGTCCGTGACGTACGTGCGTTGGCCGTCGAGGTCGATCTCGCCGATGCCCGATCCCAGCGCCGTGTACGTCGCGCCAATCTCGCTAGCCGCCTCGCGCCAGGTGCGCTGGTAGAACGCCGTGTGAGATCGGCCCGACGTCCTGCGGCGCGGGTCGCGAAATCGCAGGAACGCGCGGCCCATGGCCAGCGCGTACAGGCCGCGGAGCGTGAGGGGTTGTGTCCAGACGTCAATCATGTTCGTCTCGCGTCGGTAGCGATCGCTGCGCGGCTAGTGGGCCACGTTCTCCAACACGGGTTGGGGTTGCCCGCTGACCGGCCCGCCGCGCTCGACCGGGCAATCCATGGTCGTCAGGAGTTGATCGACCCAGGCATTGGAGAAGTTGCCCTGCTTCACCGATTCCAGGTACGTCGCATTGGTGGCGGCGTGCGACTGAAGGCGGAACAGAAGCTCCTCGGCGATGCCCTGCGGCACCACCACCACTCCGGCGGCGTCGCCGACGATCAGGTCGCCGGGGTTCACCACGATGCCGCCACAGGTAATCGGGTAGTTGATCTCGCCCGGCCCGCGGTGCAGCGGGCCAATCGGCGTCGTGCCACGCGCGAAGACCGGAAAGTCCAGTTCCTGAATGCTCGGCAGATCGCGCACGAGCCCGTCGATGACGAAGCCCGCAGCGCCGCGGTGCTTGGCCTTCGTGGAGATCAGGTCGCCGAGCACGGCGTTCATGCGCGAGCCGCCTGCATCCACCATGACGATGTCGCCGGGTTCCAGCACGTCGAGGGCCTTATGCACCATGAGGTTGTCGCCGGGGAACACCTTAACCGTGCATGCGGGCCCGCAGATCTGGTGGCTGGGGCTGGTCAGGCAGCGGATCTCAGGGTTCACCGCGTACAGGCGGTTCAGCAGGTCGGAAATGTCGGGCGTGGCAAACGCGCGGAACTGGCGCATGAGGTCGGCCGACAGCCGCTCGAAGTTCATCTTCACGCGGAAGCCGGGGCCCGGGTGCAGGTGAGCCGATCGTGGTTTATTGGCCATAATTGTCTCCCGCGGTCACGGTCGGACCGCCAGCGGTTGCGGTGGCGTTGTCACGCGCGGCGCTACTCAGCTGTCGGACGAACGATTCGACCGTCCAGCCTTTGGCGTGCGCCGTATCGAACGACACGTTTGCGATGTCCTGATGCATCTGTCGGACGGCCGTGATGACGCAGGGCTCAAGCCCTGCGGCTACGGCGGTCGATTCGAGTTCGGCAACTTCCGTCGTGCGACGAGCCGCGTGCGTGGCATACGTTGGGAGCATGCGCTCGACCAACGCGTGAATGCCCGGGTAGATCGTTGCCGTCTCGCTCAACATCGCGTCGAGCATGCCACGCTGATCGGCGAGCATGGCGAGCTCGGCGTAAAGTGCGCACACGCCTTTCGACAGCCCGCTCAGCAGCATCTTCATCGACGATGCCGCGCCGACCTCGCGGCCGAGCACGCGCGTCTTCACGGCGTCACCAAATAGCCCCGCAACGCGCTGCGCGTGTAGCCCACTGAGGAACATCGTCGCGCTGCTGGTCAGGTTCTTCGCCAAGCCGTTGATCGCGCCGTCGACGTACTGAATGCGCTGCCGCTTCAACCGATCGCCGATCGCAATGGCCAGTTCGGGCGAGACGGAGTTGAGGTCGACGTAGAGCGCGGGGCTGCGCACGCCGCGTGCGGCATCGCAGTAGTCGGTCGCCGCCTGTTCGGCCACCGCGGGGACGACGAGCGAGAAGACGACGTCCGCCTCGTGGGCAACCGCCGCGAGCGAGTCGAGCACCTCTACGCCAGCGGCGTTGGCGCGGTCGGTCGTCTCACGGCTACGCCCACCCGATGTGGTGACGACGCGGCAACCGCGGGCCTTCAGGACCGCCGCGATCGCGGCGCCCATCTCGCCCATCTGCAGGACGCCGGCCGTCACCGAGTGTGCGAAGTTGTCGGAAGGTTGGTGGATCATTCGCCCTCCGACCATCTGCGTCGCGCGTTGCCGCTGTTTGCAGTTGTTGCTGGCGCGGGTCGAGCCGCGTCATCTGCGCGCCACGCCGAACGGCGCACGCGTGGTTGATGCGCAACTACCCGCTCGGCGACCGCCACCGGCAGGCTGCCGGGGGCCCGGCAGACCTCGGGCCAGATGCTCAGCCAGCCCAGCGTCATCCAGAGCGATAGCAGTTGCAGGTAGCTGGTAGTGATGGTGACGCCAACCAGCCACACCATGGTGATGGCCGCGAACGCGGCGCTGTAGCCCGATTTCCTCCAGCAGCGCACCAGGTGCATCGCGACGCAGCCCACCGCGACTACGCCGATCAATCCTGTCTCATAAACGTACGTCAACAGCACGCTCCACACGGCTTCCAGCTGATACTCGCGGCTCAAGACCGGCGATGTCAGCCCCAGCCCGAAGCCACAGATCGCGTTGGCGACTCCGGTGTCCAGCCACAGGTTCAACCCGATCAATAGCGACTGGGATCGGTCCTCCCACGAACTGTTGCCCATCTCCGACCCGCCGACGCGGTTCGCCAGTGACGTTATGGCCATCCACAGCATGAACGGCGTGATCACGCCGAACATCAACAGGATGGTGGCGTACGTGCCGGAGGTGGCCTTGGACCGCACGAACCACGTGGCGATGAACACCGCAGCGGCCAGCAGCGTGATGGCGGCGTGGCCCGATTGCGAGAAGATGATCAGCGACAGCCCGCCCGCAGCGGCGCACGCGAACAGAATGCGCTGCCAGCGCTCCGGTGTTAGCCGGAATCGCACGAGGCCCAGCAGGTTCGCCATCCACAGCAGCACCCAAGGTGCCAGGGAGCTCGACATGGCCGACGGCTCGGGGAAGATGCCGAACGGTCGGCGCTGGTAGCGGGCGATGGTGACGGCGTTGTCCTGCACGCTCAGGAACGACGGGTTGTAGTACAGCCACAGCAGCGGGAACTCGCCGGATGCGAAGACCATCAGCTGCCACAGCCCCACCGCAAAGTGCAATAGCGTTGCGCAGGCAGCGCCAGTCAGGAACGCCAGCAGGTACCGTGGCGCGCACAGCTGCACCGCCAGCAGCGGCACGAGCGACGTCATCCAGACCAGCAGGGATTTCAGCCCCAACGACGCGTCGCCGTTGCCCTCGACCGACACGCGCAGCACCGACAGGCACAGCGGCGCGATCATCAGCGGGTAGATCCAGAACGGCCGGTTGCGCCACGAGACGAACAGCAGCCCGGCGCAAATGAGCGCAGCCAGGAAGTGGCCGACCTGGAGCGCGGTCTGATCGCCGACCGGAATCCCCATGTAGGGAATCAGGCTGAAGAAACCGAGCGAGCCGACCAGCAGCGCAAAGCGACCACTGTCATCGAGCGATGACGGGATCGTGCGGTACTCGAGCGGCAGTTCAGTGCGCGGGAGATGTGCGGATGGTGCAAACATCCTCCTCCCTTCGTCCCTCGGTGGAGATGGCGACGTACGCCGTCGCGGTGGCGCGGGCGGCGGCCTTCCACGAGTAGCGTTGCTTGGCCGCCTGCATCGCCTGCAGCAGCCCCTGCCGCGCCTCGGCCGATTCCAAAGACCGAACGGCCGTCGCCAGCGCCTCGGGCGTGGGCTCGTTGAACGTCGCGCCGATCTGCGCCTCGCGCAGCAGATCGCGCAGCCCACCCTCTTCGCTGGCCACCACGGGCAGGCCGTACGCCAGCGCCATGTAGACCACGCCGCTCTGGGCGACGAACTGCTTCGTGTACGGCAGCACGATCGCGCTGTGCGATTTAAACAGCGGCCCGACCTCCTCATCCTTGATGAAGCGGTCGACCAGCGTCACCTCAACGCCCATCTCTCGCAGGCGTTTGATCTGCGGCACGATCTGCGCGGCGAAGTAATCGCGGTCCCACACGTCGCCGGCAATGGTGATGCTGTAGCCCGGCAACGATTCGGCGGCCTTCAGCAGCAGGTGCAGGCCCTTGTTCATGCGGATCGCGCCGAAGAACAGCAGCCGCTTCCAGGTCATGCGCTCATCGATGCTGGCGGACGGTTCCGCATCGGGCACGGTCCACACGCCGTGCGGCGTAACGTGGATCGGCGGGTGCGCCGGGCCCAGGAACGCCTTCAGTTCTTCAGCCAAGCGATCGGTCAGCACGAACAGGCCGTCGCACTGCATAAACGCGCGACGGCACAGCCGATCGACGAATGCCTTTGGCAGGTACGTCGGATACCGGTGCGGGTAGACGTTGTGAACGGTGTGGTAGACGCGCTTGCCCTGACGCTGAAGGCCGCGGATAAGCGGCATCGCCAGCCAGTACTTCCACTCCTGCAGGTGGACGCCTGCAATGTCAGGGCGCGTCTTCAGCCACGTCAGGAACGCGCGCTCGCGGCGCGGGTAGTGCGTCACCCGGCTCAGCACCCAGGCCAGCCGGTTCGCGTACGACCGCTTGTGATGCAACGCCGGCAAGATCGGGTGGACCGGGTAGGGCTTGTCGCGAAACTGCGGTTGCAGGTCGACGCTGCTCAGCAGTTCGTAGCGGTAGCCACCGTGCGACTGGGCAGCCAGCGCCGTCATCAGCTCAGCGGTGTACAACGGGTGCCCACCGCTGGCCGACGGGGTAAACATGCAGATCGTTTGCGGTTCGGTCGACTGTTTCATAACGCTTACGCCTGCCTCGTCTCGACCAGATGCACCGCAACGTCACCATCGCAATGACCGCTCGACTTCAGATCGACCTCAACGCCCAGGTACTTTTGCGCGATCGCGTCGCGAAGCCCGAGGAAGTTGCTGCCGATCAAGACCACTCCGTACACCCCAATGCCCACCGCGATCTGGGTGGCCACCATGGCCGGGGTGATCGCATCGCGGAACGGCCACAGCACCATTGCCATAACCCCGCACGCCAGCACGACCTGCGCACACGCCTTCAGCGGGAACGGCAATGCGAAATGCCGCCGGCCGAAGTACGCCGTCAGCCCGATCGACACGACGTAGGCCAGCAGCGTTGCGCCGGCGGCACCTTTGATGCCCCACGTGGGGATCGCGATGACGTTTAAGACGATGTTGACGATCGCAACGAAAAGGACGATCCATACCTGATAGATCGTGCGGTGGGCGAACTGAAACGCAGCGTCGAAGTGGTACGCCTTCAGGCCGCCCAGGAACGCCGCAATCGCGATCAGCGGCATAACGCCAACCGCCGACTCGCGGAAGCGTTCACCGAAAAAGCACGTGGCAATGCCCGGCGTCAGCACGCCGATGCCCACCACGGCCGGCAGCCCCACTGCCATCAGCAGCGAGGCGTTGCTGCGCATCTGGTCCTGCGCGGCGTCGCGCCCCTGCTCTTCCCAGGCACGCACGGCCAGGGGATACATCGCAAGGTTCACCACCATCATGAGCATCGTGAGCGACTGCTCCGTGAAATCGTTCGCGACCGCGTACAGCCCGGCGGCCGACTCGCCGAGGTACCAGCTGATGAGGAAGCGGTCGGAAACGCTGATGACCACCGCCAGAGCGACGGTTAGCGACAAGGGCACGCCGTAGACCGCCAGCCGTTTGAGCATGACGGGGTCGATGGAAAGCCGCACGCCCCGCCAGTCCTGCCTGAAGCCGTAGACGATCGCCAGCAGCATGCCGACCGTTGCGCCTGCCAATGGCCCCCACCAGGTCCAACCGCCCCACACGAACGCCGCGCCGACGAGAACAAAGGCACCGACCCGCATCAGCTGGAACACCATGTTGCGCCACGGCTGGATGACGGCGCGCGAGTACTCGCTGAACAGCTCGAACATCGCCTGCACCGCCAGCACCACCCAGCACGGCAGGATCAGCGATCGCCATTCGCTGCCGATCGGCAGCAGGCAAATGCCGGCCGCAAGCACACCGAGCGCCGCGATCATCAGCAGCGCCACCGAGAGCAGCGTCGACTTCAATCGATGCGGGTCGCCCTTGTACGCCGGCATGTAGCGCATGAGGGACAGGCGCAGCCACTGGAACAACAATGCGTTCAGCAGCCCCACCGTCGCCACGACCAGCGCGTAGCGCCCGTAGTCGGCGGGCTCGAGCAGGCGGGAGAACAGGGGAATCGCGACGAACGCCACGATGCCCGGCAGCCCGCGTGCAATGAGGTAGATGCCCGTATGCGAGAGGAAATGTCGACTGTGCTGCTGCATGGGAGTGTTGACCAACCGAACTCGTCCAAACGATTCGCCGGACCGATTGCGCTAACGACCGGTTGCCCGCCCCCCACCTCTTGCGATCAACAAGCTCCATCACGCTTGGCCAGCGCCACAAACGTCTTGGCGATGATGTAGACGTCCAGCCAGGGCGACCAATGGCGGATGTAGAACTCGTCCAGCCGCACCCGGTCCTCGTACCCAATGCCCGTGCGGCCCGACACTTGCCACAGACCGGTGATGCCCGGCTTCACGGCCGTGTAAAGCCGGAACAGGTCGCCGTACCGATGCACCTCGGCGGTCACGATCGGGCGCGGGCCGACCAAGCTCATGTCGCCCTTCAGCACGTTCCAGATCTGAGGGAGTTCATCCAAGCTGCTGATGCGCAGGAACCGGCCAATGCGGGTAACGCGGGGGTCGTTCACGAGCTTGTGATCGCGCTCCCACTCCGCCTTGGCCGCCGGGTTGCGCGCCAGGTGGTCGCGCAGGATCTGGTCGCCGTTGACCTGCATCGTGCGGAACTTCCAGGCCTTGAACGGCTTGCCGTGGCGCCCGATGCGCGTGTGGCCGAAGAACAGCGGGCCTGCGTCGGTCGACTTCATGACGATAGCGATGAAGACCATGATCGGCAGCGCCATCACCAGCGCGGTCCAGGCGATCACGACGTCCAGCACGCGCTTGGCGCCCTGCAGCGTCGCCAGCAGCAGCGAGTTGCGCACTTCCAGGCCGCTCAACCGGCCACTGTTGCGCGACGCGCCCCAGAGCGCGGGCAGCGTGGACGCGTCGGACCACACGAGCATGTGCGGAATCTGGTCGCCGTAGCGGTCGATCATCTTGCTCATGCGCGAGTTAGAGAACTCCGGCAGCGACACCACCGCATGGCGAATGCCCTGGGCGCGAAGCATCGACTCGAGCGTGGCCGGGTCGTTCACGACGGGCATGATCGACGTGCGGCACTTGCCCTTCGGGTCGGTCAACAGCACCGGACGCAGGCCCGAATACTTCGCCCGCAGCAGCGCGCTCGTGATCGCGGCGACGCTGTCGCCCGTGGCGATGATGAGCGTCGGGAAGCCCCACCACCCCGCGTTGCCCAGCAGCCGGCGGACGAGTACGCGGAACAGCGGCACCAACACCAGCGCGGCGACCCAAGCCACGGCGCACCATAGCGGGAACGGCCAGATCAGCAGGCCGACGGCTGCGCCGGCGAACATGGTCATCGTGGTCACGTACGACAGCTGACGCAGCTCGATCACCGGGTGCACCCAGATCTCCGAGTACAGCCCGCTGATCCAGTACGACACCAGCATCGGCAACAGCGCCAGCGGCGCCGCCAGCCCCACGTACGCTGCCGCCTCGGGCGCAAGCCATGACATCATGGCCTGCGCGATCGACCCGCACGTCGCCAGCGCCAGCGCGTCGGCGCCGATGAACGGCCCGGTGGTGCGAAGGCACCGGCGGAACGTCACCCGCAGCGCCTGCGCGTCGGTGCTGCTCCAGGCCTCGCTCTGCAGCGCGATGCCCGTTGGGTTGCGCGACGCGTCCGAGCTCTCGCGGGCGCGTGCGACGTCGTCCTTGTCGAGGATGCCGTCATCCAGCAGGTCGTCGAAGTCGAGCTCAAGCTCGCTGGCGGTTTCGTATGCGGTGGTCATGTTCGGCTCGGGGTCTCAAGGCAACATCGGTCACGGCCATCCGGCGATTCACGTGGGCGCGGGTCACTGCTGCTGCGAATCGCGCGACCAGTCGGGCTCGTTGATCGTCAGCGCCTGCACCGCGAAGTTCGGTGGCGTCACGTTCGGCGACATCCGGCGGTTCGGGTCGCCGCCGCCGGCCTGTGCCAGCGTCAGCATGCGCTTCGTGTCGCGCTCGTACTGCAGCACGCTGCCGTAGTACTGGCGCGAGTCGCGGTCGCTCGGCACGTCGTTGGCGATCGCGCCCAGCACGTTGGCGCCGACCTTGTCCAGGCCGTCCAGCGCCAGCACGCCCAAGCGGCGCATCGAACGGTTCATGCGCAGCACGACGATCGTCGCGTCGGCCGACGCCGCCAGGATGCGGGCGTCGGTCACGTTCATCAGCGGGGGCGAATCGATGATGATGCGGTCGAACGACTTCGTCAGCGACTGCATCAGCCGGGCAAACTTCTTGCCCGTCAGCAGTTCCGACGGGTTCTCCGGCACCGGGCCGCAGGGCAGCACGTACAGCCCTGGGATCTCGGTCGGGCTGATCGCGTCGCGCAGCTTCGCCTCACCCGCCAGCACGCTCGACACGCCGACCTCGCCGCTGATCTCGAAGATCATGTGCTGCACGGGCTGGCGCAAATCGCAGTCGACGATCAGCGTGCGGTCGCCGGCCTGCGCCAGCGCGATCGCGAGGTTGCTGGCGGTGGTCGACTTGCCGTCACCGGACGCCGGCGAGGCCATCAGGATCGTCTTGGCGCCGCTGGAGCTGCCCAGCTGCAGCAGCGTCCGCACGCCGCGGTACGCCTCGGCCGCGGGGGACCGCATGTCCAGCCGCACGAGCTGGCCACGCGTGACCGGCGAGAACTGCGGGTTGATGCGCGGGATCATCGCGATCACCGGCGTGCCGAGCACGGCCCGGATTTCCTCGGGCGTACGCAACCGGGCGTCCTGCCACTCACGCAGCAGCGCGATGCCGATGCCGATCACCCAGCCGGCCAGTAGCGCGGCGATCAGCGTCATCGTCTTCTTCGGCTTGATCGGACGTGCCGCGGCGCGGGCAGGCTCGATCACCTGCACGCTCAGCGGGCCCACCTCAACGTTATTCACGCGGATCTCGGCGATGCGGCTGTCCAGTAGGTCCAGCTGACGCTGAATGCGGTCGGCCGTAGCCTCCAAGTTACGATGCTCGGTCGCCTCGGGGCTCTGGTCCATTGCCAGGTCCTGCTGCGCCTTCAGCGCCGCGCGGATCTGGCGTTCCTTCTGCTCGGCCGCCGCGAGCTGCGCGGTGACGACCGCCAGGTGACCGTTGGCAATCGAGACCTCCTTGGCGGCCACCAGCTGCTTCAGCGAGTCGACCGTCACCTGCAGCGCCTGCACGCGCTTGTTGTTCTCCCCCTGCAGCGCCATCGCGTTCGACAGGGCCAGCGAGTACTGCACCAGCTGCGAGCGCAGCTCGTTGTACTCGCGGTCGCCGGAGTCGTTGCCCTTTGACTGTTGCGCCTGCACGTGCCCCGACAGCGACGCCGGGCTCGCCATCATCGCCTCGATCGATTCGCGCTGCGTGCGCAGCTCGATCGCGGCCAGTTCGGCTTCGGTCAGCGAGCGGGCGAGCGACGTGATGCGGTCGACGACGGTGTTGCCCCGGTCGGCCTGGAACGACACCACGCCGTTGCGCCGGGTGCTGGTCAACATCTGCTGCAGGATCGCGTCGCGCTTCTGGTGAAGGTCCTCTCGCTCGCGCTGCAGCACGCCCACCATCTCGGTTCCGGTCGAGCGGCGCTGCAGGGCCTGTTCGACGATGTAGGTCTCGACGATGCTGTTGACGATGGCCGCCGCCTCATCGGGGTGGGCCGATTCCATGGTGACGGCGATCACGTCCGCCTTGCGCGCCACCTCGACCGACATCGCGCCCGACGAGCGCAGCCAATCGACCGGGTCGCCCGTGACGTGCGCGAAGGTCTTCAGCTCGGCATACTGCACCTTCTCCAGCGCCCGCGCCAGCACCTGGATGGACTGGAACACGTTCACCTGCGTCTGCAGGTAGTTCTCCGACCGCAACGCCGGGTCGCGGCTCTCGTTGAGCACGCGGGGCGCGTTCTCCTCGACCTGCACGCGGGCCGTGGCGACGTAGACCGGCGTGGCGATCAGCAGGTAGATCGCCGCGAACGCCAGGCAGGCCGCCGTCGTCACCACCAGCACCCAGCGGCGGCGCCACAGCACGTCGATCAACGGTGACGACGTCGCGGCCGCGTCCGCGGCTGCACCGCCACCACCGGCGGTGCCGCGGGCCAGATCCGTGTTCTCGCTGCGAATGGATTGAAGCATCTTCGTTGCGCTCCTAAAGCCCGGTCGCGCCAAATGGCGCGGCCATCCTCGTGCGGGTAGTGCTCGGTTGGTCGTCCCACCCCTGAAGTAGACGCTCACCCTGTGCCCGGAAACCGCCATCACCTATAAGCGCACCTCCCACGCACGAAGCCGTTCGGCTCCAGAACGTAAGACGTCAACCGGTGAAGATGGCGATGCCCGTCCGGCCCCTAGCCCACAGCTTCATACTGTGAGGTAACGGCAGCATCGTCAACAAGATTTGGCCGTGCGCAAGCCGATTCGGCACCAAACCAGGCGGATGGCGTATACAACAAATGACCTAGGGGTCACAGACGGCAAAAGTCCGCGATCTTAACATCGGCAGGCGGCTTATTATCGGGTCGAAGCTGGCGAGCATATGCCTGTAGATCAGTTCGCTCCGCCTACGACTTTGCAGTCGCTAACTCGGCCATCAGCCACATCGTGTAGGCGACCATCGGCGTCCAGTACTCGCTCGTGTTGTAGCTGCCCGACTCCAGCACGACCTCGTCCCGTTTCGAGCCGGCCAGCCCGTTCATCACGCCACCGGGGATGTTCGGCGTTACCGGTTTGAACTCGCTGGTGACGAACAGTTCGGGCTGGCTCCTGCCCACACCGCTGATCGTGCTGGCGCCGAACGGGTTGGTTCCGATAATCCAGTCGAGCTGCCGCTGCGCCAGCGCGATCAATCGCGGCTCTCGCATCAGCCGACCGGCACGGCACAGGCCCACGCCGTTGGAAGCCAGATGCGCGTTGATGCCCACCCACCAGTCGGACGCCGGGTTGCGCTCATCGTGGTCCTGCATGAACCAGCGGTACCAGTACGCGCCCAATCGCCGGTCGCCACCGGGATCGCTACCGCTGTACAGCCCGAACGGGATCGTGCCAAACGCCGACCGGCCGCTCATCGTTTGCAAGTATTCGATGTGCCGCTCGAGCGCGCCGCGCCACAGCGCGGCGTCGCGGTGGTCGGCAAATTCACCGATCGCTTCACAGATCGCCAGCAACGGCAGGTTGCCGTGCATGATCTCGCGCGATGGCTCCGGTTCGTCCGGATGATGCCGGAAGAACCCACGCACCGGCGCAGCGGCGTCATTCACCTGAAGCGCCAGTAGTTGCCGGGTATAACCCGCCGCCAGCGTCTTCAGTCGCGCGCGGGCACTGCGGTCGCCACCGCCGATGTTGATGGCGCGATGAAGTTCGACGCAGGCGATCACCCCCGCCGCCAGCGATACCGCAGTGCGCGGCGTGCGGCGTTCGACGCACCAGTCCAGGCAGCGCATGGCCGAGGCCTCTGCGGCACGCGCGTAGGCGATGTCGGCCTCGCGCAGGTGGCGCACCATCGCCGCCTGCGCCGCGATGAAGTGAAACTGCGCCGGCACCTCGCACGGTTCGACGTGAATAACCCGGTCGTCGGCCGAGCCTTGAAGGTTGTCGGTGAAGTTGTTGCCATCATCCCCACCGCAGTAGTTCATCACGTAGCCCCCCGGCTCCTGCATCTTGCGGAAGTACTGGTTGCCCCAGAGCAGCTCGTCGACGATGGCGGCTCGGTCGACAACTTTGGGGCCGAGGGTGTCCAACACGCGCGACAGGCCGGTCATGCCGTAGATCGTCGCCGTCACCCACTTGCGCACGTCGCAGGCGTCGTGCCAGCCACCGGAGACGTCCTGCCGCTTGCCGTTGTCGCTGCGGCGCCCGTCGTCCAGATGGCATGGCTGGTTGTAGCCCGATCGACTGTCGCCACAACGCTGCACGGCGAAGTAGGCGATGCTCTTGTTGATCGCATCCTGGTACACGTCCGGCCGAACGTCGAACGCGCCCGACGTCACACCACCGGCCTCGATCTCGTAAGTCCCCTGTTGCGCGATTGCGCTGAAATCACCGACAACGTAATCGCCATGATCGCCCTTGAACGGGATCATCTCGCCATTGTGTACCACGTCGCGCAACTCGGAACGGCGCACGGTAAACGGCACCGCGGCACCGCCGGTCATCAGCACGTGTTTTGCGCCGATGGGTGTGAAACCGACATGGTTCAAGAGCAGTTTCCGACGCCGATCATCCACCCCCGCGTACGCCGGTGAACCGGCCAAGGCGAGCGTGGCGAGCCCCAGTCCCTGCTGCAGAAGTCGGCGGCGCGTGGGTGACATGACGCGGCATCATAACCGCCAGACAGGTACTTCATGCAGATCCATCATCGTGAGAGGGTGTTAAAAACACGGCTGCGGTTGCATTGGCCGTGGCATGGGCGTCTCGCCCATGCTTGTGGACTGGAATGAGAAGCTTCATTTGTTGGCTGCTGCGCCGACCGAGCCGCTGCAACCAATCCTGTCTTCCGGCCTCACTACAAGCATGGGCGGGACGCCCATGCCACGGTCGGAGCGGACGCGGCGTTGCGCTTTAACATCCTCTGAGGCACTCCGAAGGATCTCTTCCTGCCGGGATACGGGGAGATCCTTCGAAGTACCTCAGGATGAAGATTGGCGGCGGCGGCGAGGTCGCGCAACGTACGCACACAGCAAACTTTGGCCCACCTCGTGCATCGCGTGGCGTGCGTGCCTAAGATTCACCCGCTGCACGTCGTACGTCACATTACGGCCGAGATGGTAACGCCCTATGAATTTGTCCTCCCGTTCCAGCCGCCAACGCTACCGAGAGTATCGCACCACGCTGAAGGAACGCCGTAAGGAGGCTCCCGGTTCTACCGGACAGCGCACCGACGGCAACGGCTTGGGGCGGCCGCAGGTCGACCCCAAATACCGCGGGCCGCGCACCCGCACGTTCGTGAAGCTGTTTCGCGAGTTCTGGGGATTGCTGGACGGGTTCCACGGCACGCTGTTCTTCGCGCTGGGACTGCTCGCCATCTCGACGCTGCTCGGGCTGCTGCCGCTGTACGGCACGAAGATCGTCTTCGACAGCGTGCTGCGCGAAGACCCCCTGCCCACCGGCCTGCCCAGTTGGGTGCCGCTGCCCACCAACCCCCGGCAGCTGCTGACGGTGGTAGCGGTGGGCATGGTCACGATCGCGGCGTTGGCCGAGCTGTGCGGCGTCTGGAGCCGCTGGCAGACCACGCGCATGACCAAGCGCGTGCAGGTGTCGGTGCGCAAGCGCGTGTTCGACCACGCGGTGCGCCTGCCGTTGCATCGCGTGTACGACCTGAAGTCGGGTGGCGTCGCCTCGATCCTGCGCGAGGACGCCGGCGGCGTGGCCGACCTGATCTTCTCGATGCTCTACAACCCCTGGCGGGCGATCATCCAACTGATCGGCAGCCTCGTGATCCTGGCGTTCGTCGATTGGCGGTTGCTGCTGGGGTCGCTGCTGCTATTGCCCACCGTCTGGCTGACGCACCGCACTTGGATCGGGCGCATCCGACCAATCTTCCGCGATATCCGCTCGACGCGCCAGCGCATCGATTCCCACGCCACCGAGGCGTTCGGTGGCATGCGCGTCGTGCGCTCCTTCTCGCGCCAACAGGCCGAGGCCGCGACCTTCACGCGCAACGGTCACCTGATGGCGCGGCAGGAGATCTTCGCGTGGTGGTGGATGCGCGGCGTCGACGTCGCCTGGTCGGTCCTCATCCCGTTCGCGTCGGCGCTGCTGCTGTTCTGGGGTGGCAATCGGGTGCTGGGCGACATGGAGAAGTTGCGCACCGGCGCCATCACCGCGCAACAGGCGCTTACCGTCGGCGACCTCGTGATGTTCCTGGCCTACCTGGGCGCCCTGCTCGGGCCCATTGCTGCGCTGGCGGGCAGCGCGACGGCGCTGCAGAACAACCTGTCGGGCCTCGATCGCGTGCTCGACCTGCTCGGTGAACCTTTAGAGATGCCCGACAAACCCGGCGCGCGCGTCGTCAGTCACGACACGGTGACCGGTCACCTTGCGATGCGCAACGTCTCGTTCAAGTACGCCGGCGTCGAGGCGCCGGTGCTGCAGGACATCAATCTCGACGTGCGGCCGGGCGAGATGATCGCGCTGGTCGGTCCCAGTGGCGCTGGCAAGACCACGCTCTGCAACCTCGTCGCCCGCTTCTACGACCCCACGAGCGGTTCAGTAATGCTGGACGGCGTGGATTTGCGCGACATCAGCGCCGACAGCTACCGGCGCCTGCTGGGCATCGTGGAACAGGACACCTTCCTGTTCGACGGCACGATTGCCGCCAACATCGCCTACGGCCGGCGCGGGGCGACGATCGAAGAGATCCAGCGGGCCGCGAGACTGGCCAACGCACACGAGTTCATCGAGAAGCTGCCCGATGGGTACGAGTCGCTCATCGGTGAGCGCGGCGTGAAACTATCGGGTGGCCAGCGTCAGCGGTTGACCATCGCCCGTGCCATCTTGGCCGACCCGCGCATCCTCATCCTCGATGAGGCCACGAGCAACCTCGACACCGAATCGGAGCGATTGATCCAAGGCAGCCTGCAGGCCCTGATGGCGGGACGGACCAGCTTCGTCATCGCACACCGGCTGAGCACGGTGGCGCACGCGAACCGCATCCTGGTGCTGGAGAACGGCCGGATCATCGAGCAGGGACGTCACGAGGAGCTGATGCAGGCCAGCGGGCGTTACCGCGAGATGGTCGACCTGCAAACCAGCCCACCAGCCACCACCGTCGTAGAAACCAAAGGCGACGTGTCGGCGATCGGAACGTTTTCGCGGGACGAGTTTTAGGTTGGTCGCAAAAAAACGTCGCCGACAGGACGTTCGTCCCGACGGCGACGTTGTACTTGTCACAGTTACCCGAATCGGCCGTTCGGCCTACCTGGCGCGCGTGGAAACGTCGCGCCGCGGGGTGTTGCCACGAGCCGAGTGCTTCACGTTTGTGGTGTAGGTGGGGTTCGTGTCGCGGCGATCGCCACGGTGCTTGGTCATGGTCTTACCGGGTCCGGGACGGCTCGCTTCCGTTCTGGCCACTTGCGGGACCATAGGACTGGTGGGCGAAGCGGCTGGGATATCCGAGATCTGACTACGGCCGCGCTGTTTACGATCCTTGTCGCCGTGCATTCCTTTTGCTTTTGCCATAATGCGTCTCCTGGTTCCACCGCGACATCGCGCCACGGGGCTACAGGTACGGTGTGCAAATCCAGTACCGCCGACGATGACTGGCGGATGAACTGCACCGATAATTTTGCGGCGTGCGGTAAGGCGAGCGGATCGCGTGTTTAAAAGTTTACTCGGGCAGCGCTTCGATCGTCGGCAGAGCCAAAAGTGCCTCGTAGATCCGGTCGGCCGCGCCGTCGCGGTCCTCGTTGCCGACCACATGGCTGAAGGCGGCGCCAATGTGATGGCCACCGTCGCACGGCTCGCAGTGTTTCACCGCGTACACCGCCAGCGCGACGGTCGCGAGCTTCAGCTTCAGGAAGAAATGCGTTCCCGGCGCCAACGGATGATCCATCCACAGCCCGACGCCATGAAGCGAACAGTCGGTCATGGTGGCGTGCTCGAACCCGTCATACAGGCCAGGACCGAACGGCATCACCACCACTGCCCTCCGCGCGGCACGCGCCTCGGCGCGTCGATCGCTGACCGCCGCCGCCGGCACAGCGCCGGGGTTGGTTACCGGCCGAGCGGGAGCGTTGGCGGAAGTCCGATCGATTGAGGGCACGGGGGTGCTGGTGGTCTTCATGTACGTCCTGCTCCGTCAGCGAACTACAGCTTCAGCGAGAACGTCGCCATCAGGCCGAACATCTCGTTCTCCCAGCGCCCGTCGACCAGTGGCGAGTACACGCTGCCCGAGACCTCGTGGCTCTCGCGGTGGATGTACTGTCCGGCCAGGTTGATGCCCCAGCGCTCCGTGCCGTAACCGACGCCAAGGCTGAACAGGTGATAGTTCGAGTCCGGGATGATCGGGGAGAACGTCGCGTCCGGCACGGCGTTTTCGCTGTAGGCGTAGCCGGCGCGCAGCGTCCAGTTGGTGTTCACCTGATATTCGGTGCCAAAGCGGTACGTGAAGCCACTGTCCCAGTCGGCCGGCATCGCCTGGTTGTCGAACGCCGCGTTCGACGACGAGAAGGACAGCTGGTCGACCGTGTCCCAATCCGTCCAGACCACGTCCAGCTCAAGCTTCAACCGCTCGACCGGCCGGAAGGCGTAACCAACGCCGATGCTCTGCGGAAAGTCCAGCTTCGCCTTCGTTTCGCTCGGGCCCGCGACGGCGTTGCCCGCGACTTCGACCGAGGCGTCGCCTTCGAATTCCATGTTGAACGGCGAGCGGTAGTAGGCGCCGATCGCGTGGCGCTTGTTGATCTTCCACAGCATGCCCGGCGTCACGCCGAACGCGAACGCCTCACCGTCGTAGTCGAACTGGCCTTCCGGCACCGGTGGCGCCGCGACGATCGCGTTGCGCGTTAGGTTCAACCGACCGTAGTAGATGTTCAGCGCCACGCCGGCGGAGAACTGAGGGGTGAACTGGTAGGCGACGGTGGGCGCAATGTTGATCAGCGCCAGCTGCGCCTCGTTGACGATCAGGCGCAGCGAGCCGTCGTCGTCCCAGTCTTCGTTGAGACCGAAAACGTTGTTCACGCCAAGGCCGAAGCGCCACTTCTCGGTGCCGAAGTCGCTGGCGATGTACAGGTGCGGCAGGACGGTGTTCTTCTGCATCTGCTCTTCGGGGCCCGTATCGCGCGTCAGCGTGAACTCGGCGTTCAGCAGGTAGGCGCCCGCCTCGATCTGCGTGCCCTTCAACTGCGTGAGGCCCGCCGGGTTGTAGTAGATCGCCGACGCGTCGTCCGCCTGCGCGGTGAACGCATCCGCCTGGCCCGCGGCCCGGGCGCCTTGCATCGGCACCTCGATGCCACCGCCGTGCGATGCTTGGACCACGACCAGGGAGAAACCAATCGCACCGAGAATGAATCGTCGATCAACTCGCATCGCACACACTCCATTGCTTTTCATTCGCCCGCGGACGATGCCCTGCCTTCAGGGTGTTCGGAACCGCCGACCTCGGCTTCATCGGCAGTTGAGCGGGACGACATTTCCGATTGCGCTGATATTTCCACTTGCCGGACGTGAACGGGATGGAGGGAACAGCGCACAACGTACGCGCGCGGACGCGGCTATGCACAGAGTTATCAACAGGTGGGAAGTACCGACAGATCCGATAATGTCGACGGAAACGGTCACACGATTGCGGTTTTATGTGTTCGTGGACAAAACATGACCGCGCGCAGAAAATTTTCTTTTTTGAGCGTGGCGAAGCAATTAGGATGCGTACTGAGCAGGGATAAAACCAGTTGCAAGCGGGTTTACTCGGACCGTGCTAAACCTTTCATTTGCAGCGTAAATTGTCCCTCGACCGACAACGGGCAAGTTTGAAACAACCAGTCGTGCAGGCGCCACATTATGGTCGATGTTCGACCCCACGTGGTCTAGATCTGCGATGCGCGCAACGGACGTCGCCACCGGGATGGGCCGCGGCCCCGTCCGACTCGCGCGTCGCGGGCAACGCTTGCGATGCGCACCCAGAGGCTGCGGCGCCGTCGCCGTCCATTTGTATTGGGAAGGTACTTATCATGGCCAAAGACGATTACAACGCGATTTCGGCGGCGACGCTCCTGCGCGAGCCCCTGGCGCTCGGCCTGGGTCAGGCACGGACGGCCGAGTGGAGCGCGCTGATCGAGCGCCCCGCACAGTGGAACGTCGCCAGCGTCGTCACCGCGACCATGCTCGATCGCGTGCACGCTCGTTTACAGGGCTCGATCGACGAGGTCGGCCCCGCCATGCAAGACTTACTATCCGTTCTCTGGTCGGTCAAATCCGCCAGCGATGCGGACGTCTGGGCACGCATTTGCCAGCAGTGCCTGGACCACCCCGTGCGGCAGCTGATTCATCAGGACCCCTTCGCCGCCCGCTGCTTTAACAAGCCGCGCGGTTATGCCGGTGACGCGGTCCTTATCGATTTCCTGTACACGCGCAGCTGCCGGATGTCCGAGGCGGACGACGTGTCGCCCCTGGGCGAGCGCATCTTCGAGTACACCCGCGACATCTCCGCCGGTCATGCCGTTCGCCGGCGCCGCGATCTGATGGCGACCATCCTGAACGACCTGTGTGCCACCACCGCCAGCCCGCACGTGCTGTCGGTGGCCTGCGGTCACCTGCGCGAGGCGTCGCTCTCCAGCGCCGTGCTGGCAGGCAAGACCGGCCGCTTCGTCGCGCTAGACCAGGACGAGCTAAGCCTGCAGTTGGTCGATCGCGAGGTCGGCCGGCTCGGTGTCACGACGGTCTGCAGTTCCATCCGCGCCATGTTCCGTGGCCCGCTGGCCAGCGAGAAGTTCGACCTGATCTACAGCACCGGCCTCTACGACTACCTCGACGACCGCATCGCCGGCAAGCTGACCCAGCGCATGTTCGAGATGCTGAACCCCGGCGGCCGCCTCGTCGTGGCCAACTTCGCGCCGGAAACGACCTGCGCCGCCTACATGGACGCCCTGCTCGACTGGAAGCTGATCTACCGCAACGCCGACCAGATGATGGCCCTGGCTGCGACGATTCCCCAAGCGGAAACGCTCGCCCGCAAGGCGTACATCGAAGAGAACGAGAACATCGTCTTCCTGGACATCTGCAAGGCGTAGCCTCAACACGCGCCACAATTCAGTCGATGACAGGCGGAAGGTCCGGATAACTCAGGACCTTCCGCCTCGTTGTTGGCGTTCGTAACGCGCAGGATGGCCGCTCGCATTGCTGACGCGCGCCTGCGGCCGTCGTCGTTCACGCGGCCACTTTTTGGGCGCAATCCCCTCCCAAACATCCCGACCGAACTAGCCGATAGGTGATGTAGCCAACGCATGCGCGGCAACGGTCGCGGTGCGTTTGTGAGACGGCGTGCGCGCAACAGGGGGAGATTTTCTGTCAACGTGGAACGATCCGGGACGCATGAGCGATTCATCCCCGAGCCAACCGCTGCCGACCGCGCTCGTCCAAGCGTACAAGGAGTTCTACGTCGGTCTGCGCATCCGGCAGGCGAAGATCTGCTTCCCGCTGGCGGTGTTTCTCGTGCCGGCGTGCGTGGGGCTGGACTACTTCGTCTACCCGGACCTGGCGTGGCCGTTCTTCAAGGTGCGGCTGCTCTGTTCGCTGGCGATGCTGCCGTTCCTGATCTCGTTGTTCAAGAGTTGGGGGCAGCGGAACGTCCGGTGGATCGACAGCATGCCGCTGATCCTGTCGGCGTTCTCGATCTCGTGGATGATCTACGCCACCGAGGGCGCGCACTCGCCCTACTACGCCGGCCTGAACATCGTGATGGCCGCGGCCATCCTGCTCGTGCCGTACACGTTGGCCGAAGCATTGGGCATCTGCGGGTTCGTCGTCAGCTCGTACGTGGCCGCGTGCACGCTGCACCACGTGGTGCCGATGACGGCGGGCGTCGAGGCGCCGCCGTTGAACGTCAGCATCGTCGTCAACAACTTCTACTTCCTGGTGATGACGGCAATGATCGCGATGACCTCCAACCACTTCAACGCCCGCCGGCGGTTCCAAGAGTTCCGGCTGCGCTACGAGTTGGACCAGAACAACGTCGAACTGGCGACCACCGTGCGCAAGCTGAAGGAGACCGAGGTCCAGCTGGTGCAGTCCGAAAAGATGAACGCGCTCGGCAAGCTGTCGGCCGGCCTGCTGCACGAGATCAACAACCCGCTGAACTTCACCTTCATGGCCTTGGAATGCGCCGAGCAAGAGGTCGGCGACAACGAGAGTCTGAAGGAGACGCTGACGGACATCGGCCAGGGCATGGGCCGCATTCGCAGCGTGATCGCCGACCTGCGCGCGTTCGCCTACCCATCGAAGCTGACCGACGAGCACGAGTTCAGCCTGGAAGAGGCGTTGACGACCGCCGGCCGGCTGACCGCGCAGGAACTAAAGGACATCCCGATCGACGGCTCGGCGGTCGTCGGCGTAAACGCGCTGGGCGCCAAGACGCAGGTCATGCACGTCTTCATGAACCTGCTGATCAACGCCGCCCACGCTATTCGCGCCAAGGGCCCGCTGAACAACCCGCAGATCACCATCACCGCCACTGCGCGCAACGGGCGGCTGGCGGTGTCGGTGCGCGACAACGGCACGGGCGTGTCCAAGGCTGACATGCCCCGCGTGTTCGAGCCGTTCTTCACGACGAAGCAGCCCGGCGAGGGCACCGGCCTCGGGTTGAGCATCTGCCAGACGATCATCGAGAACCACGGCGGATCGATATCCGTCGCCAGCGAAGTGGGCCAGTGGACCGAGGTCACGTTCGACCTCGGCCTGGCCGCTGCACGGAAGGAAGCGGCATGACCGAGACATCCAAATACGCCAAGTTCGCCGTGCTCTACGTCGACGACGAAGAGCAGGCCCTGAAGTACTTCCAGAAGGGCATCGGCCGCGACTTCCAGGCGCTGACCGCCAACAGCGTCGAAGCCGCGCTGGCGATCCTCGAGCGCGACCACCACAAGATCGCCGTCGTGCTGAGCGACCAGCGCATGCCCCGGCAGTGCGGCACCGAACTGCTGAAGGAGGTCTGCACGCGCTGGCCGCACATCATGCGCATCCTCGTCACCGCATACTCCGAGCTCGACAGCGCGATCGAGGCCGTGAACGGTGGCGCGATCTACAAGTACCTCACCAAGCCGGTCGAGTTCGCGAAGATGCGCGAGGTGCTCAAGAGCGCGCTCGACGTCTTCCTGGAGCGCGGCGAGCGCGACCAGCTGCTGCAGATCAAGATGAGCAGCCTGCGCCGTATGGTCGTCGAGGACCGCGTGCGCAGCCTGAACAACCTCACGTTCGGCCTCACGCATCACCTGCGCAATTCCGTGACGGCCATGGGCTGCTTCCTGGAAGAGTTCGACCCGGCCAACACGGGTCCGGCGCCGATGTCGACACCCGAGAGCGCCGAGTGTGCCCGACAGCTCTGGGCGCTGGCCGTCGACGAGCGCGATCGGTTGATTCAGATGCTCGAGCAGTTCCAGCGTGCCGTGATCGACCCCACCTGCGCGTTCAACGATGAACTGCAGCCCGACAAGCTGCTGACCGAAACACTTGCCTCCACGCAACCCAACGTCGCGCCCGACCGCCTGGTCGTGAAGGCCGAGGCCGGACTTGGGACCCTGAAAGGCGACGCGGCGCGCATCACCGATCTGCTCAAGATCCTGGTGACCTACGTCGCGCAGCACGGCAACGCCGCGGGCAAGATCAACGTGACGCTGAGCGCCGCGGCGCCCCACCGTGGCGCACAGGCGGTTCAGATTCGCATTACCGGCGACGGGCCGGCCTGGACGGATCAGGATGTGGCGACGTTCTTCACGCCGTTCGCGTTCCCGAAGAACGACCCCTCGGAGCTCGGCCTTGGCCTGCTCAGCACCTTCTCGATCGCCCAGCAACATGGCGGCGATATCCTCGTCCACCGCAGCGCCCCGCTTGGGCCGGGCTTTGAAGTGCTGCTGCCAGTGAACCCTGCCGAGGTGAAGCGGGCAGACTTGGAACAGAACCTGCTGCAGACGATCTTCACTTGATCGGCGGCGCAACACCCATGGCTGACTCGATCCGGCTGCGCCACGCGTCGGGATCGGCCGGTGCATCGGGTGCGGGCCCCAACTGCAGCAGCGTGAGCGTCTCACGCATTTGCGTCGACTCGCCCGGCCGCACGCTTTTCAGCGCGCCCATTTGCTCGGTCTCGGCCCATGGCGCCTTGGCGTCGCCCGATTGAAAGAACGTGACGTTGGCGCCGTCTTCGGGATAGGCCGCGTTGGCGTCGAAGTCGACCTTGCTAACAAGCGCCCGATCGCCACGCGCGAAGGCGATCCACCCCGTGTCGTTGATCACCCCCACCTTCATCGCCGTGCCCGCCAGCGGCGCGGCCGCGTCGGCGGTCACAGCGTCGCGACCGTACTGCAGGCCGGGTTGCGGCAGCTTCGTCCACCACGAATAGACGAGCCGCCGACGGGCGCGCGGCTTTGTTCCAAAGGGGACGACCATCGTGCCATTACGCGCAAACGCGACCACGCTCCAGGGCGCCACGACGCGCGGCTCGTCACCGACGTTCTGCAAGGCGTAACCCAACGTCAGCTGTGGCCGCTCGCCCCCCGCCAGTTCAACCGCCACCTCGTATCGCAGGCCGGCTGCGGGCGCGAGGCGAACCGTGGCACCGCTGGCGGATCGCTTCAGCACCTCGGCCGGCTGCATGCCGACATCGAACGATGTCGGAACCTGGTCCGGCTCCATGAACGCCAGTCGCACCCCCTTCTGCGCGACGCTGGCGTCGGCCATCAGGGATGTCTCGCCGGTCTTCCGGAATGACAGGACGCGAAACTCCGGCTCAATGGCAACGAAGGCTTCTGTAGATTCAGCGTTGATCCAGAAACCGCGCGAGCCCTCGTGCTCAATCAATTCGGCGACGCGCGTCGTCGCGCCACGGACGACCGGTTGCATGCCGAGCAATGCAACGATCAGCAGGATCAGCACACGCGTTACGCGATTTTCGATTAGCGTCATTCTCTGCATCGTGTGGGCTCGGTTGATGGTGATTAGTGGGTTTCGAGAAGATCGTATGTGAAAAGACCTTGCCGCTGAAGCGGCAAGGTCTTTTCTATCGGTGATGTTGGCCGAAAAGCCGGTGTTACCGAATGTGGATCGACCGCAGTTCAGCGGCGTCCATCGACAGCTTCAGTTGACCGCCTTCGGCCTGCAACGCCTTGCCCGTCGCGGCATCGGTCACCTGACCGTTGCCACCGGCGGGCAGCTTCACCACGACCTCGGCCTTCGGGGCCATGCCCGTGTTAGCGATCGCCAGCCAAGTGCCCTGCCCTTCCGTGCGAATCGAACGGACGACGACCTCGTCGTCGCTCGTCGCGTCGTTCAGCACCTCGCTCGGCAGTGCCGGCAGCGAGAGGTACGCCTGGTTGAACCGCCGGGCGTAGTGCGGGAAGCCACGGTTGAACTGGTGGCCAGCCAGGTATCCGATGTAAATCGGATCGCCGTTGGCGACGGCCGTCACCTCGGCGTGCATCATGTGGGCGCCGGTGCGCTCGACGTCCATCACGAAGTACCCGATCGATTCCTCCATCTCGTTCTCGTTCAGGCAGAAGTGCCGCACCATGCCCAGCCCCGCCTTCGAGCGGTACGCGTCAAGCGTCTCCGGCGAGCTCACGGTGTACATGCGGTTGAACGGGTAGCTGAGGACGACGCCTTCGGTCTCCTTGTAGTTGGCCGGATCGGCGCTGGGGACCGAGTGTTCCCACTCCCACTTGCCCCACGTGCCGTGCGGCGCCAGCAGCGCCTTCAGGTAGCGGTTCTCCTCCAGCACCGTGTTGAACGCGACCGGGTTGATCTCCAGGCTCTTCGCGCTGGCCAGCTGTTGCCACGCGGCCACGTCGTCGGTGACGACGGTGTTGCCACCGATGCCAACGCCGGGCTCGCTGGCGTCAGCGGTGAACAGGATCATCGCATCCTCGTTGCCAGCTTGGCGCAGATGGTCGCGCAGCGCGACGAGGAACTTCTGCCGCTGGTCGTTCCACCAGCCGATGTACTGCTCGTACATCTCGCCGCGCTGCCGCAGTTGCTCGCGCGACACCGACTTGCCGTTCATCACGTCAGTCGAGAACTTCTTCAGTGCCGAATCGGAGAAGCTGACCGGCATGTGGCTGGGCCGCGGGCGGATCCACGCGCCGGTGAAGGGCATGACGTCCTTCCAGCGGTTGATCGTGAGGTCGAGCACCTTCTTGGCATCTTCCAGAATTTCCGGCTCGGTCACGTCGGCGTAGGCCTTCTCGCTCCAGGTGATGTGCGTGTAGGCCTCCTCGTCGCTCAGCGGGCGGGCGAACTTCCTGGTGCCCGGGCTGTTGCCCCCGACGCTGCCGGCGTACTCGTAGTACGGCAGGACGGTGAAGTCGTAGCCGCCGTCCTTCAGCATCTTCAGCACGTTCTCCCAGCGCTTGGGCGTCTTGCTGGCGTTCATCCAGTTTGGCCCGCCGGGCGTGGTGTCCCAGCCCTGGTTGTGCCCGAATTCGAGCATGTCGATCGTATAGGTGTTCATGCCGAGGAACTGCATGAGGTTGGCCTTGGCGGCGTACCAGTCGACGTCGTTCTTGAAGCCCGGATCGTCACCGTTCACGATGCCGTCGCTCATCTCCTCCCGCCAGAACAGGTGCCGCCGGGGCAGATCGCCGGGCGGGTAGTTGATCGACAGCTTCAGCTTGCTCGGGTCGACGACCTCGTACAGCGCGATGCGCGAGAACGCCGCCCCTTCCGACATCGGCGCGTTCTTTGCCTTCCATTGCGAGATGATCACCGGCACACCGTCGGCCGGCGTCACGTCGCGCTTGATCGGTTGGTCGCGCGGGACCTTCAGGCTGAACGATTTGTCCTGCAGGTAGAACAACATTTGAAACTGCTCGTGCTTGCCCGACAGCGGGTACTGGAGCGATTCGGGGTTCGAGTGCACGTACCGCCCGCGCAACACGTCGCCGACGGTGGAACCGGTGTACAGGCCGCGCGAGGTCTCCGAGGCGCGGTTGTGGACGAACATCGTGCGCGGCGCGTCCTCCGGATACTCGACCTGCAGCACGTACGCGCCGTTGGCCTTCAGCCCCATGCCCTTGCCAAGGCGGTAGGTCACGTAGACGCCGACGTCGTTGGTGTTGGGGATGACGCGCGTGGGCTTGCCCAGCACGTCGCGCACCTCGCTGACGCCCTGCTTCGATTCGGTGAACGCGTGCGTGTCCTGTTCCTGCCCGACGACCACCTCATCGATGAGACGAAGTTCGCCGAACATCTCGCGTGAGGCGTCGGCCTGTTGCGCGCGGCTGACACCACCGGTGGAGACCACGACCAGGACCGCCAGGAGACGCAGGTACGGTTTCGACATAAGTTGACCTTTCATTGAAGTGTAGGGCAGCGCGTTGCTGACAAGCGACGTTAGCCGTGCCGATCATGCCCGTGAACGGCTGGCAGAAACCTCGAATTGTCCCACGAAGTGGACCGCAACCCGCGGCCTCGCGGATGGCTATAAAAGCGTCACCCATTACCACGTACCGGGGACACGTTTGCAGCCGATCCTAAGGGAAGTCCCTGATGCAGTGCAACAGTTTCGTCACATTCTAAACAGGAAGCTGCTTGTACCGTGCATACCACGCGTCGGCTAAGCCGTTGCAGAAAAAATTTGGCCGCCGATTGGCCTGATTGGAAAACGTGGGGTATTATCTGCAACAGTTGCGTCATGTTGGGCCACCACCACTTCTCTGGCCCGGACGCGCAGCTTTTGTATGCAAAACAAACGGACCCAATCGATCTACGAATTGGCCACCAAAACGGGTGTGTCAGCCAGCACGGTCAGCCGGGTGTTGAACAACCACAACGGCATCGCGCTCGCCACCCGCAGGCGGGTGCTGGACCAGGCCCGTGACGCAGGCCTGCGCCCGCGTGGCAAGTCTCGGCCGATAACGATTGGCGTCGTCGTCGACCGTCACCAGTACGCAACCGCCAGCGCGTTTGTGCCAAACCTGCTCAGCCACGTCATCCAGGCACTGTCGCACCACGACGTGGCCGTGGAACTTTGCACGGAACACAATCTCTGTCGGCTGAATGATCGATTGATCGACGGTGTGCTGGCCATGGCGTGGGACGACGTGACGGTACAACGTTTGCATCAGCTAGGTGATGTGCCGGTCGTCCTGCTGAACCGCGTGGACGTCCCTGAGTTTTCAGCCGTCGCGACCGACCACCGCATGGATGGTCAGATGGCCGTCGAATACCTCGTGGGTCGCGGGCATCGCCGGATCGCGCTGATCTGTGAAGAGCAGCACAACTGGGGTTCGCTGGAGCGTGTCGAGGGCTTCCGCGAGCAGGCCCAGCGATCTGAAATCGATCTCGACAGCAGCCTGATCGCGTTTACCGAGCACCAGCCGATGTACGGCCTGCTGCAGCGCGTTTTAGCCAGCGAACCGACCGCAATTTTCATTGCGAACGAGAACCTGGGCCTCGAGGCTTCGTATATCTTAAGAGACGTCCTTGGTGTGCGTGTGCCCGATCGGGTTTCACTGCTAGGAATGGAATCTAGCCAGGTCTCGCAGTTCCTGTCTCCCCCAATGACGACCCTCGCCCAGCCGCTGGATCAGTTGGCGAAAGCGTCGCTGGACCTGCTGCTGCGGCAGATCGAAGAAGGCGACCGCACCCCGTCGCGGCTCATCCTTCGCAATCAGATCATCGAACGCGAATCGGTCATTACGTTACCGTCCGCAACGCCCGAACAAACAAGCCCCGCCGCCGATGCAGCGAGGGCCCCGATCGTCCCGAGTTTTCCGTCAACCATTTCAGGCCATCTCTCTCTATAGGAGCACGTATGTCGCACGCTCAAACCCTGTCGGTCGAGGCTCGCTCGCCGAACAAGTATCGTGGCCGTCGTTCGGCCTTTACGCTCGTGGAACTGCTGGTCGTCATCGGCATCATCGCGCTGCTGATCAGCATCCTGTTGCCCTCGCTGAACAAGGCAAGGCAGCAGGCGAATCTTGTCGACTGCTCTGCGCGTCTACGTCAGATGGGCCAGGCCATTCACCTGTATGCCTCGCAGCATAAGGGTTACCTACCTCCGACCAATGCACATTCGGATTCATTCGTAGCAGGTTCGGCAGCGGTGAAAATCAGCGATCAGTTGGGCACTAAGAATTCCGGTTTCAATAACTTTAGTCCGGTGATGAAAGACCTAGATGTTGACGTCCCGACATCGTGGTGGCCGAAAGGTCGAGTCGACTACAGCTTCAATGAAGGACTCTTCGTCAACACGGAAATGGAAGATACGTGGTTGCCCGGTCCAACCCCAAAGCCCAAGTTTCGTGCTCGACCGATGTCTCGCGTAAGGAACTCGCAGGAAGTTGCAGCGGCGTGGGACGCGTTGGGCTTCTCGGGCTGGGATTATGTTGCCGACATGAACACCTCCGAAGGCATTTGGGATCAGCCGACCGGAGGCGGTGCAATTAAGTACGGCACTCGGTTGTTCGATTCATCTCCGTCAAGCTATTACCCCGATTACAACCGCGTAATTCCGCAGCTGCGGTACCCGCTCTCAACGTCCGGATATGGGTACTACCGTGGTCACCCCGACTTCCGACACATTCGTGGAAGTGGGAAACCTGGCACGACCGCGAATGTCCTCTTTCTAGATGGGCACGTCGAAGGCCGTAAGGTAGGCGAACTGAAGGTGAAGGATTTCTGCTTCCCGTGGCGCTAGTGCGAAACGCCGAAGCGAATACATCAGTGTCCATAGGCGTGGCAGTCTCCCGAGTGTGGAGCCTGCCACGCTCACATTCCGGGTTGTTCATCACCCACTACTTGAGCCAAGGAGAGCAACAATGGCCGTCCGAGAATTTCTAGATAAGAATCGTAACGCCACTGTTATCGGGGCTTCTCTTTTGATCGTCTTGGGTCTAGGTGCGTCACTCTATCAGTTGAGAGGGGGCAGCACGACCAGTGATGCGTTCGAAGGAAACATGTTCTTCAGCGTTGACGATGGCAAAACTTGGTTTCCAGCCGACGCTAAGAACGTTCCGCCATTCGATCACGAAGGCAAGCCTGCAGTCCTTGCGCATGTTTTTGATTGCGGTGGCACTGAGTTCGTGGGCTATTTAGAACGCTATACGCCGCAAGCACGGGAGGTTGTAGTGGCTTCGCGCAACTTCGATGCCACTACCGCCGACGGCAGTTCCCCACCTGCATTTGCGGCCGCCCTGCCACGCGCGCAGACTGAAGGCCGGCAACTAAAACGGCCGGGTGAGAAGGATTGGACTTCAGGTTCGAACTTGCCGGCTATAAATCAGATCATGCAGGTGAAATGCCCGGAGGGCAGTTCTGGATCGCCACAGGCAGTTGTTTCACGATAAGGCTCACATTAGCCCTTTAGATATCCACACGACTGATCGTCGCATCAGATATCGTCCCGACGATCTTAGCACCCGAATACGCGGGTACTCCATCAGGATACGCTATGACCTTATCGAAACATCTGCACCTTCTATCCGCTGCAGTTCTGCTTTCCACAACAGCAAGTTCGGCGCAGGTCAATCCCAAACCGCTACTGCGCGACTTCATCGGCATCAACGCCCACACGGTCCAGTTCGATCCCGAGCTTTACGCCCCGCTGTGCAAGCTGGTCCGCGATTACCACCCGTTCGACTGGGACGTGCGCGACGGCAACAGCGCTGATTTACGGGGCTTCCCGGTGGCGCAGCATATTGATTGGAAGGACACCTCCGGCAAGTTCCGCAGTTGGCATGCGCCGGTGAACTGGCACGAGTTGTACGCGTCGTGGCAGAAGCAGGGGTTTGAGATCGATGCGTGCATTCAGTTCGACGGCTTTACGCCGGACAAGTGGAAGGACATGCCAGCCGACGCGTATCGGTACGGGAAGGCGTTCGCGGAGTACTTTGGACCGTCGGGGGCGAACAAGCTGGTGACGTCGGTCGAGATCGGCAACGAGCCGGCGGGGCAGAAGCGGTTCAGCCCAGAGCAGTACAAGGTCATCTTCGAAAACATGGCGCGCGGCGTGCGCGACGGGGACCCGAAGCTGCAGATCCTCACCTGCACCGTTGAGGCGGGCGAGCCCGACGGCTGGTCGATGCCGCTGGACCTGTTCAAGGATTCGTCCAACCTGTACGACGTCATCAACCTGCACAAGTACGCGCTCATGGAAGGCTGGCCGAGCTTCGAGCGCACCTATCCTGAGAACGCGACGGTGAACTATCGGGGGCAGCTGCAGAAGTCGATCGACTGGCGCGATGCGAACGCGCCGGGCAAGGAAGTGTGGGTCACCGAGTTCGGCTACGACGCGTCCACCAAGGAACCGGCGGCCGACAACAGCAAGTGGAAGGACTCGACCGACCTGCAGCAGGCGCAGTGGATCGTGCGGTCGTTCCTGATGTTCTCGGAAATGAACCTCGACCGCGCCTACCTTTACTGGTTCAACGACAGCGACGCCCCCAGCTTCCACGCGGCGTCGGGCGTCACGCGCAACATGGAACCCAAGCCCAGCTACCACGCCATGCGGCACCTGTACCAAAGCCTCGGCGACTACCGCTTCGCAAAGGCTGTCGAGAAGGTGGACGACGATGTGTACGTGTTCGAGTACGCCCACGGGCAGGATCCGGATTAGCTCGTGTGGGTCGCGTGGTCGGCCACGGGAAGTGACCGGACGACCGATAAATCGCTGACGTTGCCCGGCCAGCTCGTGAAGGTCGAGCAGATGCCCACGACCGATCAACCCGCCGCCACCCCCGCGGTCGAACAGGCGGCCGATCGTTCGGTTCAGCTGAAATTGACGGAATCGCCGACCTACCTTTGGCTGAAGCGGTAATCGCTGATCGACGACGCGATCCGCACGACAACGTGACACGGGCGGTGGAAGCAGGCCGATTGGCTCGCAACCATCGCCCGTTTTCATGCGCGAGTGCGACGCTGAACCAATCCGCTGATCGCTTCAGCCGGCGGCGCATCTGCCCGATGAATAAAGTGCCGTACAGCAGTTTTGTAACGCTGCGGCATATCAAAGGCACTTCTTGAAACGCGCCGCGGAGAAGTAGGAATGACCACGGCTGGCCAGGTTGGCGGGGGAGCGATTGCGACCAGCGCCCAAGGTGCGGGCCAGCTCGGCATGGTCAGCGATCTGCAGGGCCTGCTGGATTCCGTCATCGCGCGCTCCACCGCCGGCATCTGCGCCGCCGAGGCGATTCGCGATGCGGGTGGGACGATCATCGACTTCCGCTGGCTATTGGCCAACGACGCGGCGCTGCGCCTCATGGGGCTGCCGGGCCAGCACATTATCGGTCGCTGCGTGCTGGAGGTCATCCCGGGCCTGAAGGACTCGGGCCTGTTCGACAAATACGTCAACGTGGCCGACACCGGAACGCCCTACCGCGTACAACGGCGGTACGCTCATGACGGGCTGGACTTCGTCGCCGACATTTCCGCCACCCGGTTCGGCGATGGCATTGCCGTGACGTTCGCAGACATCACCGAACACAAGGTCGCGCAGCAGGCGCTAACTGAAAGCATCGAACGATTCGAACGCGTGCTGGCGACCGTGCAGGACGTGATCTACGTCATCGACGCCCAGGGCCGCTTCACCTCGCTCAGCGATGCGTTCGCGACCAGCACGGGCTGGACGTGCAGCGAATGGGTCGGGCAACCGTTCGCCAACCTGATTCACCCGACCGACCTGCCCTTCGTCGCCAGCCGCTTCGCCATCACGATGGGCGGCGAGTCGCCACCAGCGTTCGAGACGGGCATCCTCTGCAAGGATGGCTCGTACCGCACGTTTCAGGTCAGCATCGCGCCATCGCGCGAACAGGGGCGCATCACCGGAGTGATCGGCGTCGGCCGCGATGTGACCGAACGTCGGGCCGAGGAAGCCGTGCGGGCGCGCTTGGCGGCGATCATCGAAAGCTCGGACGATGCGATCATCAGCGCGACGCTCGACGGCACGATTAACAGTTGGAACGCCGGCGCCGAACAGATCTTCGGTTACGCGGCTAAGGAGGCGGTCGGTCGCCCGCTGGACATCATCTGCCCGCCCGAGTTGAAGGCCGGCGCAGACCGCCTGCTGGAGCTGGTGCGACAGGGTCGGCGGGTTGCGCATCATGAGATCGACCGGTTGAAGAAGGGCAACGAGCGCATCTGCGTCTCGGTGTCCATCTCGCCCATTCGCGATGCGGCCGGCAACATCACCGGCATCTCGAAGATCGCGCGCGACGTTTCGACGCAGCGGCGCGCCGGTGACACGCTGCGATTCCAGAAAGCGCTGCTCGAAGCGCAGAGCGAGGTATCGATCGAGGGCATTCTCGTCACCTCGCCGGGCGGGTCGATCGTCTCGTACAACCGACGGTTCGCCGAGCTGTGGAACCTATCAAGCGAAGTGCTGGCCAGCCGCTCCGACGACGACGCCCTTCGCGCCGTAAGCGGCCAGCTGGTGGACCCCGCGGCGTTCGCGGCGCGCGTTGCGCACCTCATGCGCAACCTTGACGAGCGCGGGCGCGACGAGATCCAGCTGCGCGATGGTCGCACGTTCGACCGGTACACCGCGCCGCTCTGCGATGGCGACGGGACGAGCTACGGGCGCATCTGGTACTTCCGCGACGTGAGCGAGCAAAAGCAGGCCGAGCGTGCGCTGGCCGAATCGGAACGGTTCGCGCGATCGGCGTTGGACGCGCTGACGTCGCACATCGCGATTCTGGACCAGCATGGCACGATCATCGCGGTGAACAGTGCCTGGCGGAAGTTCGGCGAAGATGCAGGCGACGGCGGCAATGGCAGGACCGGCGTGGGTGCCAATTACCTTGACACGTGCGATCGATCCAGCCGAAGCGAAGACGATACTCCCGCCAGCGTCGCCCGCGGCCTGCGCGCCATCATCAGTGGCGAGCAGAGCACGTTCACGATCGAGTACCCGTGCCACGCGCCGAACGAACGGCGGTGGTTCGCGATGCGCGCCTCGCGCTTCGCGGGCGATGGGCCGGTTCGCGTGGTGGTGGCGCACGACAACGTCACCGACCGCCGCACCGCCGAGGAACGACTACGCCACGATTCGCTGCATGACGCGTTGACCGGCCTGCCCAACCGCGCGATGTTCAACGAGCGCATTGCGCAGGAGGCCGCCAAGGCCACTGGTGACGCGGGCGTGGGATTCGCCGTGCTCTTCTTGGATCTGGACCGGTTCAAGGTCATCAACGACAGCCTCGGACACGCCGCCGGCGACCGGTTGCTGGTGACGATCTCCGAGCGGTTGCGACGCGTGCTGCAGGCAGCGACCCAAAGCCAGCCGCACGCCTCGTTCGAGGTCGCGCGGCTGGGCGGCGACGAGTTCACGGTGCTGCTGGCCGGCCTGCGCAGCGCGAGCGACGCGGCCCGCATCGCCGAGCAATTGCTGGCCGCGGTCGCGCATCCGGTGGACTACCAGGGGCAGGAGATGACGACGACCGCCAGCATTGGCATCGTGCTGGCCGACCGCGCGAACCCGCACCCGCGCGACCTCCTGCGCGACGCCGATGCCGCGATGTATAAGGCCAAGGCCGAGGGGAAGAACCGCTACGCGATCTTCGACGAGACGATGCACGCGCAGGCCATGCAGCGGCTAAGGGCCGAGAGCGAGTTGCGCCACGCGGTGTCGCGCAACGAGATGCAGCTTCACTATCAGCCCGTCGTCGCGCTGAGCACCGGCGCACTGGCCGGCTTCGAGGCGTTGCTGCGCTGGTCCAAGGACGGCGCCCTGATCAAACCGCTGGACTTCATCCCGATCGCCGAGGATACGGGTCTGATCGTGCCGATCGGACGCTGGGTGATCAGCGAGGCCGTGCGCCAGGCGGCGGTCTGGCGGGCGCAGCTGCCCAGTTCGGTCCCGTTGCGCGTCGCGGTGAACGTGTCGCGCCGGCAACTGCAGGACCCGGGGCTCGTCGCGCACGTGCGTGCGCAACTGCAAACCCATGCGCTGGACCCGGCGGACCTGATGCTGGAGATCACCGAGAGCGTGATCATGGACGACCGCATCAACGCCCGGGACATGCTCGACCAGCTGCGCGCCATCGGCGTGCGCGTGGCGGTGGACGACTTTGGCACTGGCTATTCCAGCCTGAGCTGCCTGCATAAGTTTCCGGTCGACCTGCTGAAGGTCGACCGCGCGTTCATCGCCAACCTCGACCGCCGGCGCGACGCCGCCGTGCTGCACGCGGTGATGGACCTGGCGCACAACCTCAGCATGACCGTGGTCGCCGAGGGCATCGAGAAGGCCGAGCAGGTCGCGTTCCTGCAGGCGGTCGGGTGCGATCTGGGGCAGGGCTTCCTCTTCGCCAAGCCCCTGTCGGCCGACGAGGCGACCGCCTACCTCAGGCAATCGCGCATCGCCACGGCCGCCTGATGAATCAGCCAACCTCGTCGGCGACGCTCTGGATTCGCATCCCGTAGAACGAGCGGTAGACGAAGATCAACGCCACAGCGAAGAACGCAACCGCGAGGATGTGCCGCAGGTCAGCGTGCCCATCTTTGCTGAGCTGCAGCGCCAGTTCCACCGCGAGCAAACCGAAGAGCGTGCTGAACTTGATGATTGGGTTGAGCGCGACCGAGCTGGTGTCCTTGAACGGGTCGCCGACCGTGTCGCCGACGATCGAGGCATCATGCAACGGCGTGCCCTTGGCCCGCAGTTCGGTCTCGACGATCTTCTTGGCGTTGTCCCACGCGCCACCGGCGTTGGCCATGAAGATCGCCTGAAACAGGCCGACGATCGCCAGTCCGATCAGGAAGCCGATGAAGAAGTATTCCTCGATGAACGCGGTCGCCAGCGTCATGAAAAATATGGTAACGAAGATGTTAATCATCCCTTTTTGGGCATAAATAGTACAGATTTCAACGACCTTCTTGGAGTCTTCGGTGCTGGCCTTCGTCTCGCCATCGAGTTTCATCGTGCGCTTGATGTACTCGACGGCGCGGTACGCGCCGGTGATGACCGCCTGACAGCTGGCGCCGCTGAACCACATCACGACCGCGGCCCCCATGATGATGCCCAGCAGGAACGGCGCGTGCAGGATCGACAGCTTGGCGATGTTCTCGGTGACCGTCAGGCCGTCGGTCAGGATCATGATGAGCGAGAAGATCATCGTCGTGGCGCCCACGACGGCGGTGCCGATGAGCACGGGTTTTGCGGTGGCCTTGAACGTGTTGCCGGCACCGTCGTTCTCTTCCAGCAGCGTCTTGGCGGCGACGAAGTCGGCATCGGCGATGCCGAAGTTCTGCTGCAGGTCGGTCCGGATGTTCGGCTGTTCCTCAATCAGCGAAAGTTCGTAGACGCTTTGGGCGTTGTCGGTCACCGGGCCGTAACTGTCGACCGCGATCGTGACCGGCCCCATGCCCAGGAAGCCAAACGCCACCAGGCCAAACGCAAAGATCGCCTCGGCCGGCATGATCGACGCCAACCCTGTGTCTCTGCCACCGATCTGGCTGATGCCGTACGCGATCGCCATCAACCCGCCAATCGTGATGCCCCCCACCCAGAACGCGCTGAAGTTGCCCGATGACAGCCCCGACAGAATGTTGAGCGACGCCCCACCCTCCCGCGATGCCGTCACCACTTCCCGCACGTGCCGCGAGTGGACGGACGTGAAGACCTTCGTCACCTCAGGGATAATCGCCCCGGCCAGCGTGCCGCAGGTGATGATCGTCGCCAGCAGCCACCACAGGTCGGTATTGACGGTGCCATCGCGCATCGTGATCTCGTGGATCAAAAAGTACGAAGCGATGTACGTCGCCGCGATCGACAGGATCGAGGCGATCCACACCAGCGTCGTCAGCGGCACCTCGTAGTTGAAACTGCGCACGTTGGCGAAGCGCGACTTGGCGATGGCCTCGTTGACGAAGTAGGCCAGCCCCGACGTGATGACCATCAGCAGGCGCATCGCGAAGATCCAGACGAGCAACTGCACCTGAACCACCGGGCTGGCGATCGCCAGCAGGATGAATGCGATCAGCGCCACGCCGGTCACACCGTACGTTTCGAACCCGTCGGCCGATGGGCCGACCGAGTCGCCCGCGTTGTCGCCCACGCAGTCGGCGATCACGCCGGGGTTGCGGGCGTCGTCCTCCTTGATCTTGAAGACGATCTTCATCAGGTCGGCGCCGATGTCGGCGATCTTCGTAAAGATGCCGCCGGCCACGCGCAGCGCCGCGGCGCCGAGCGATTCACCGATCGCAAAGCCGATGAAGCAGGCGCCGGCAAGGTTCGGTGGCACGAACAGCAGGATGCAGAGCATCAGGAACAGCTCGACGCTGATCAGCACCATGCCGATCGACATGCCGGCCTTCAGCGGGATCGCGTAGCACGGATACCCGTACCCGCGGAGCGACGCATGCGCGGTGCGGCTGTTGGCGAACGTATTAACGCGAATGCCGAACCACGCGACCGCGGTCGAACCGGCCATGCCGATCAGGCTGAACGCGACGATCATCGCCACGCTGCCCATTGGGTAGCCCGCGGTCATCTGCGCCACACCATCCAGGATCACGCCAGTCGGGTACTCGGCGAGAAAACCGAAGTAAGCGACCACCGCGATCGTCATCAGCGCCCACAGCCCCATCAGGAACCGGCCCTGGGTGAACAGGTACGTTTTGCACGTCTCGTAGATTAGCTCCGACACCTCCAGCATCGTGCGGTGCGCGGGCATGCGCTTCAGCTGCGCGCAGATCATCAAGCCAAACAGCAGCCCAAGCAGCGGGATGAACATGCCCGCCAGGAGCAGTGTGTGACCGCTAAGGCCGAAGAAATCCACGGCGTTGGCATCGCTTAATTCGGCTGGGATGTGAAGGTCTGCCTCACTGGCAGCTGCGATGGACGGAACGAGCAGCGACGACGCAACAACGACAAGCGGTACGGCCCGCCTGGAAAGGGTTGCTACCTGCATAGGATTTTCCGCTCCAGAGATGATTAAAGGCGAGCGGCACGACCGGAATGTCCCCGATCACCGAGACCGCCGCGCCCGTTTCCTTGTGCGGCATCATAACACCCGCGCGGGTCCTGCCCAATCCTGATAATTCGGTCTGACAATCTCGATTGGTCCGACCGCCTCCCCACAGGGAGGAGGCTCCTCGCTTCATACGTGCGCGTTGCGCGCTCGTGGCGCTGCCGGCGCACGCGCGCGGTTATCACGCGCCATCGAAGATGACGAAAGCCGACGTGAACGGCGCAACGGTGATCGCCGTCCCTACCCGGCGGCCATCGTCCAGCATGTCCCGCCCCGTTGCCGGCAGGTTGATCACGTGCGGCACCGCATCCCAGTTCACGATCGCCCAGGCCTTGCGGCCATCAACCGCGGTGTGTGGGAAAAGGGAAACGCGCTCCGGTGTCGGCACGAGATCAATCCCTTCGCGCCGAAGGATGTCGCCGTAAACCACCGCCCGCTCGGCCGGCTCGATCCGGCTGCCCAGCACGTAGATGCGGCCCTTGCCAAACGGTCGGCTGATGCCCCACGCCGCCTTACCGAGCCGTGGGTGGTCGTACGTGCCCAGCACCTCGTCATCGACCGACGCGTCGAACACGATCGACCGCATGCTGGCGTGCGCCCTCGTGCCATTGGCGAGCGTGATGCCGTTGCCAGTACCTTTGCCGAGCGACAGCGTGAACTTCGTGCGGAATCCAAGCATCGCCTCGACCGCGCCCAGTTCACCCTCGGTCGGCACGGTGTGATCGCGATCGCGGTACCCGCAGTACGGCCCCGCGACCCACGCGCCGCCATTCTCAAGATGCTCGCGCATGCGCTGCAGGAAGTCGCTCGACGCGTGCGGCAGGTAGGGCGAGAAGACGATGCGATACCCCGTCACCGGCGCCTGGTCGTAGATCACGTCGCGCCACAGGCCAAGTCGGCGCAGCGTCTGGTACTCCTCTTCCAGACGGGCGCGAAAGTTGAAGTTCGGTTCTAGCCCGGCCACCCGGTCGACGAAAAAGAAATGTCCGTTCGTCTCCGATCTCACGAACGCAGCCGGTGCGCGTGCGGGTCGAAACTCGCGCAACAGTGGCTCCAGTTGCTGCCGTAACTTGCTGATCTTCTCGATCTCGTGCCACCCGCTCGACGGGCGACCGGCCACGCTGACGATCGCGTTGTGGTCGATCTCAGCGCCCGCCCTCTGTTGCCGCCAGGGCCAGTAGCTAAGCCCGTGCGACCCACTGGCGAAGTTCATCATCGCAAAGCATGGCAACCACCCTGCCGGCGCCAGCTCACCATACAGGTACCCCTCCGAGCCGGTCTCCATCGTCCAGAACGGCGTGCCCGCTTTCAGGCAGCGAAAGCAGTCAAATCGGTACAGGACGTGCTCAGGATGGTGGCCGTCCACATAGGTGTCGGTCGCGGCGAAGTCGAGTTCGCGCGTGAGGTCCCACTCGTCGACGCTGTCCTCACTGTTGTGCGTGATCGGCGCATAGCTGTACTTTCGAATCACCTCTATCTGCTCGCGCTGAAACGCGACTACGGAGTCGTTCATGTACCGCCGATAGTTCGTCAACAGCGACATGCTGTGCGAGTAGGTCGGAAGTGGCCACGGCGCGGGCACCTGCTCGAACGCGCCGTACCGTTGGCTCCAGACTTCGGTGCCCCACGAGGCGTTCAATGCTTCGATGTCACCGTCGTACCGCGCGCGCAACCACTCGTGCCAACCCGCGATGGCCGGTTCTGACAGCGACAGCTTCTGGTGGCCGCGCAGCTCGTTGTCCGTCTGCCATGCGATGAGCGCCGGGTGATCGCCGAGCCCCTGTGCCACCGCCTCGTTCACGCATCGACAATAATCGCGGAACAGCGGGTTGTTGTAGTCAGCCTGCTGCCGACCACCATGGCCATACTGACGGCCGCTCTGGTCGACGTAACCCAGTTCGGGGCGCGTGTGCAGCAACCACGCCGGCGGCGTAGCAGTGGGCGTGCAGAGGACGACGCCGATGTCGTGCGCATGCGCCAGGTCCATCGCGTCGCGCATCCACTGCGTTTCGAACCGCCCCTCGGCTGGCTCGAAACGCGCCCACGCGAATTCGCCGACACGCACGGCGTTGATGCCGAGCTGCACCATCAGGCGGACGTCCTGCTCGAGCACGTCGCGCCCCCACTGTTCCGGATACCACGCGGCCCCAAGACGCAGGACGGGTTTCTGTGCCATGACGATGTCGCTTTCACCGCTGATATGCGAGCGTGATCGTGCCGCTCGGAACACGCGATCGCGTCGTGCAACCGTTGCGTTATCGTCGTGATGATTTGTGGGGCGTCAATGAAAGGGAGGGTAGATGCAGGAGCAGGCCTCCGCGCGTGCCGCTGCATGAATGGTCGTCATCTCTGAAATGACGCGAAAGATCTTTGCATCCCCAAAGTGAATACGGGGGGAGATCCTTCGGAGTACCTCAGGATGACGGCTTGGCGATTGGGCTACTTTTTCAGTTGCATAGGTGCGAACAGAAAAGGGCAGGCACGGAGGCCTGCCCCTACTCTTGGTTTCTAATCAGAACGCTTACGCCGCGGCGCGATACGTATGGGCGGAGCGTTCAGTGGTTGAGGCGTTCGCAGCGGTAGTGGCGAATCGCGGGCCTGATCCTGTGACGCTCGGCATGCGGCCACCGACCATCGCCAGCAGCTCGCGGACCACGCACTGAAGCTGCTCGGCCTGGCTGCTCAGCTGTTCGGCGGCGGCGGCGCCTTCCTCGGCGCCGGCGGCGGTTTGCTGGGTGACGCTGTCGATCTGCGCAATCGACCCGTTCACCTGTGCGGTGCCGCTCGCCTGTTCCTTCACCGCTGCCGCGATCTCCAGGATCAGCCCGTTCAACTGCGTCGCCGACGCGTTGATCTCGCCCAGCGTGGCCGCGGCCTCGTCGGCCAGGGTGGCGCCAGTGCGCGAGGATTGGACCGACGCCTCGATCAGCGCGGCCGTGTTGCGGGCCGCCTCTGCACTGCGCATCGCGAGGTTGCGCACTTCCTCGGCAACCACCGCAAAGCCCTTGCCGGCCTCACCGGCGCGGGCGGCCTCCACGGCGGCGTTCAACGCGAGCAGGTTGGTCTGGAACGCGATCTCGTCGATCGACTTGAGAATCTGTGACGTCTTGGCGGCGCTCTGCTGGATGTCCACCATCGCGGTGCCCATGCGGGACATCACCTCGTTGCCCTTGGCGGCGGCGCGTTGTGCGTCGGCGGAGATGGACGTGGCCCGGCCGGCGCTTTCGGCGCTGGTGCGGCTCATCGCGGCCATCTCGACCAGCGCGCTCGTGCTTTCCTCCAGAGCGCCGGCCTGTTCGCTGGCGCCCTGCGCGAGGCTTTGGCTGGACGATGCCACCTGCCCGGCGGCATCGGCCACCTGGCTTGCGCCCTCAGCGAGCGTGTTGGCCAAGCGGTTCAACAGCCGACCCGTGCTGCGCGAGATCAGCAGCGCGATGGCCGCCCCACCCAGCACCGCCAGCAGTACGCCCGCGGTGATCAGGCGCACCGACCGCGCCACGGTCGCATCGATCTGGGTCGACGCGGCTTCGGCACTGTTGCGGTTGAAGTCGGTCAGCTGTCCGATGGCTCCCTGGTACTTGTCGTACGCCGGCACAACCTTCGCTTCCAGCTGGGCGTAGACCTCTTCGGGCGTGGTCGCCTTCAGCGCGACGTTGCGCTGCGCGATGTACTCCTTGCGGGCGGCCCCCACCGCGTCGAACAGCGCGCGGTCGGCGGGGTCGGTGATGGCGCTCTCGTACTCGGCGTACAGCGCGGTGAGCGCCGCGGTCGTGGTCTTCATCTCGGCGTCCACGCTGGCTTTGTCCTTCGGATCTCGCGCGAACAGCTGCTTGAACATCCGACCGTTGTTCGTCGCGATGCAGTTCTGCATCTGCAACGTCCGCTGTACCGCGGGCAGGCTGACCTGCGTAACGGCCCTGCTGTCCCGCTGAACCGAGGTCAGGTTCATCAGGCTGAACCCGCCGAGCCCGGCGCTGAGCAGAATGGTCGCGGTGAAACCGAGTGCAATTCGTTTGCCGATCGTCATCTTCATCATCGTCACCTGTGTAGACTAGAACATACGTACACACGTCTCCGCCGTGGCGGGTGGTGCTTGATTGAATGGGAACTTAAGCCGCGGCGGCCAGGTCGATCAGGCCGGGCACGTCGAGGATCATGCTGACGCTGCCGTCGCCCAGGATCGCGCCACCGGAGATGCCCGGCACCGTGCCGACGCCCTCCCCCAGCGACTTGATCACCACCTGCTGCTGGCCAAGCAGTTCGTCGACCAGCAGACAGCAGCAGCGGTCGTTGTCCTGCACGACGACGACGAGCGCATCGGTCGGGTCTTCCTTGGCGCCGTTGACGTTGAACATGCTGTATAGCCGGAACAGCGGCAGCAAGCGGTCGCGCACCATGCACATCTCGCCGCGACCCTGAATGCTCGACAGCTGCTCGGGCGTGGGGCGCAGGCTCTTTTCGATGCTGGTGATCGGCACGATGTACTGTTCAGACCCGACGCGCACGATCAGCCCGTCGATGACGGCCAGCGTGAGCGGCAGTTGGATGGTGAACGTGGCGCCCTTGCCTTCGACCGACGTGATGTCGATCCGGCCGCGCAGCGACTCGACATTGCGCTTCACCACATCCATGCCGACGCCGCGGCCCGACACGTCGGTGATCTGCTCGGCGGTGGACAGGCCGGCGTGGAAGATGAGCTGGAAGATCTGCTGATCCGTCAGTTCGTCCCCCTCGGCGACGATGCCGGCGGCGATCGCCTTCTTCAGGATGCGCTGCTTGTTCAGCCCGCGGCCGTTGTCGGCGATCTCGACGAAGATCTTGCCCGCCTGCTGATAGGCACGCAGTTCGATCCGCCCGACGCGCGGCTTGCCGGCGGCAAAGCGCACGTCCGGCATCTCCACACCATGGTCGGCGGCGTTGCGCACCATGTGGATCAGCGGATCGCTGATCGCTTCCACAACGTTGCGGTCGAGTTCGGTCTCGCCACCGATCACGTTCAGTTCGATCTCCTTGCCACTCTTTCGGGTCAAATCGCGGACGAGGCGGGCCATCTTCTGGAAGACGCCGTGGATCGGCACCATGCGCATCGACATCGACAGGTCCTGCAGTTCACGCGTGAGCTTGCCGAGGTGACCGATGTTGCGCGTCATGCGCTGCCCGGCGGTGGCGCCGAGGATGGACTTGGCGTCCTGGGCCACCATCGACTGGGCGATGACGAGCTCGCCAACCATGTTGATGAGGGAATCGAGCCGATCGGTCGCCACCTTCACGGTGCCATCGCCAGCAGTGGCGTTGGAGTTGTTGCCGGCAGGGGCTGCGTTTGCGGCCGGCGCTTCGGCTCGCGGTTGCGGCGCCGCGGGACGCGGTGTTTCAGTTTGAGGAGCGGCGGCAACCGGCGCGCTTGCGATTGTGGATGAAGGCTTCGCGTCGGTCGCAACGGCGGCCACTGGGACGGCGGCAGCGGCGACGGGCGCAGTGGCGCCCTTGGCATCCACGCAGGCCTTCAGGCGATCGATCAGCGATAGCAACCGATCGTTCGGTGGCGTGGCGACGCCGGCCTTGGCGGCGGCGTCGGTCGCCAGCACCAGCGCCTTGGCGACGTCCACCGATTCCAGCACGAGGTCGATCGACCCATGCTCCAGCCGCACCTCACCCTTGCGCGCCAAGTCCAGCAAATTCTCGGCCGAGTGGGCGAGGGCGCCGATCTGGCGCAGGTTAAGGAAGCCGGAGACGCCCTTGATCGTGTGGAACGCGCGGAAGATCGCGTTCAGGCATTCGACGTCATCCGCATGCGCCTCGAGCTTCAGCAACTCGGCCTCGGCGGCCTCCAGGTGGCCCAGAGCCTCGGCGACGAACTCCTGCACCAGCGGCAGGTCGTCGGCGGCGATCGGGCGCTCGTCGGCGGCGTAGTCGGTGTGTTGGACGGCAGCGGCGGTTGGCGTTGCGGCGGTCGCGGGGATGCTGGCAACGGCGGCGTCGGGCGTGGGCCGCTGGCTCGGCGAGCTGTCGATGCTCGAGATGGCGCGCACCATGTCGGTCACCGTATCGCTCAACTGCTTCAGCGCCGCAGCGGTGTCCTGGGCTTCGCGCAGGATCAGGCTTTCCACGATCTTCTCGGCCGTCGTTGCACGGTCGACGACCGCGCTCGACTTGCCACTGGCCACGGCGCTCTGCAGGTCGCCGTGCAGCGCCGCCAGCGCGACGACGTCTTCGGCGTCGGCCATCACCACGGCAGAGGCGATGCGCTCGACGAGCGCCGTCAGTTCGCCGGCATCCTGTTGGTTCGACGGCAAGGTTACGTTGTCCTGCTTATCCATGGCTATGTGCCCCGTGAATCCGTTTTCGGCGTCTGGCGTCTACTGTGGTCGGCATCACGCTGATGCCGTTGCGCAGTTCGTACGCTTTACGACGGCTGTACCGATGCAACTTCGGCCATGTAACCCCTACCGTTTAGCGAAATGTCCCACCCCGTTTTTCAAAGCCCCGTCCGATAAGGGCGGTAGTGCTTCCCGGTGCGTTCGCAGGTTCCAATAACTGCAATCGAAGGCAAAATTGTCCGAATCCGCGCTATTCCGCGTTATTCCAGATAAACCCACGGCCTTATCCAGTCGAACCAAAGGGCATCACCGCATCGAAGGACGGTGCTGCACAATTCTCCCGCCTCGCGTTGGCCGTGAACACGGCGTTGTGCGGCGGGCGGTGCTCGGGTGAACGACAGGAGATGACGAACCATGCTCGCACAAGCCGAATGCAACCTGACCGAACGCGAGTTCCGCCGACTCAGCGACATGGTCTACCAGCACTGCAAGATCAACCTGCACGACGGCAAGATGTCGCTCGTTCAGGCGCGGATCGCCAAGCGGCTGCGGGCGACGGACCTGAATAGTGTCAGCGCGTACCTGGACTTTGTGGAGGCCGACAAGAGCGGCGCCGAGTTCACGACCCTGATCGACGCGATCAGCACGAACCTCACCAGCTTCTTTCGCGAGAACAAGCACTTCCAGCATTTGTCAAAGGTGCTGCTGCCCGGCCTGCTGGAGCGCCGGCGAAAGAGCGGCGACCGCCGGTTGCGCTGCTGGAGCGCGGGTTGCTCGAGCGGCGAGGAACCGTACACGCTGGCCATCACGCTGATGGAGGCCATCGAGGCCGCCGGGCAATCACCGGCCGAGTGGGACGTGAAGGTGCTGGCGACGGACATCTCGACCCGCGTGCTGGGCATCGCCCGCGAGGGCGTCTACGAGAAGGCGCGCGTCGAGTCGGTTCCACCGGCAATCAAGAACAAGTACTTCCGCCCGGAACGGCAGGACGGTGAAGCCGTCTTCCGCGTGGCCGACGCGCTGCGTGCCAGCGTGCGCTTCAGGCACTTGAACCTGATGCAGGAACCCTGGCCGTTCGACGCCACGTTCGACTTCATCTTCTGCCGCAACGTGATGATCTACTTCGACAAGCCGACGCAGGAAAAGCTCGTCGGCCGGTATTGGGGCTGCCTGGAGAGCGGCGGCCTGCTGTTTACCGGGCACTCGGAATCGCTGACGGGCATCAACCACAAGTTCAAGTACGTCGAGCCGACCATTTACGGCAAAGTGTAAAACGCATCGATCGAACCAGGACCGTTATGCCCTGCCCACTTCAGCGGGCAGGTCTTTACCAAACGACCGAACGCGTTAGAGACGGGAACCAACGTGAACATTGTCGTCAACATTTCGGATGCCAAGGCATCGAACGACGCGAGCGCGACGATCGTCACCTACTCGTTAGGCTCGTGCATCGGCGTCTCGATGCACGACCCGGTCGCGGGCGTCGGTGGCATGCTGCACTACCAGCTGCCCACCTCGACGCTGGACGCCGACCGGGCCAAACAGTGCCCCACCATGTTCGCCGACACCGGCTTTGCCGTGCTGTTGCGCGAGATGGAGCGACACGGCGCAAACAAGAAGCGCATGAAGGTGAAGCTGGCCGGCGCGGCGCAGATGTTCGACGACAAGGGCGTCTTCAACATCGGCAAGCGCAACCACACCGCAATCCGCAAGATCCTCTGGCAGCACGGCATGCTGATCGAGGGTGAGGACATCGGTGGCAAGGCCCCACGCACCGTTTATCTGGCCGTGGCCGACGGCGCGCTGACGATCAAGAGCGGTGGTGAGACGAAGGTGATGTAGGACGGGTCAGCGGGACGCGGGCAGCGACGAACGATCGAAAGCGATTGAACGAGAGAGAGCGAGAGTGCCTTTCATGAACAGCAACGGACACAACATCCTCATCGTCGATGACTCGGCCACCACGCGGGCGGTCATCAAGCGAACGCTGCAGATGGCCGAGGTGCCCCTTCAGCAGATCTACGAGGCCCCCAACGGTAAGGCGGCGCTCGAGGTGCTGTCGTGCGTGCGGGTCGACCTCGTGCTGGCCGACCTGCACATGCCGCAGATGACCGGCGTGGAGATGGCCAGCGCCATCCACGCCAACCCGGAGACCACCGGCATCCCGGTGATCGTCGTCTCGGCCGAGCCGAACGTGGAACGGTTGGAACGACTGACCAGCGAGGCGGGCATTCGCGGGTACGTCCGCAAGCCCTTCACGCCCGAACAGATCGCCGTCGCCGTGCGCGACGTGCTTCAGGGAGCGACGAACCATGCTTGATACGCAATCGATTAGCGCCGACAGCGCACTGGAAATGATCGTGGAGGCGATGGAGTCGATGACGTTCGTCTCCCCCTTCCCGGCCGACGGCGTCCCCACCTTCTCGGCCGGCGAGCAACCGCTGATGCGCTGCACGATCGGCTTTGGTGGCTCCGATGCTGAGGGTGGCGTGACGATGGTGCTGCCACTGGCGCTGGCGAAGGTGTTCGCTGCCAACCTGCTTGGCTGCGACCCCGATGCCCCCGACGCCGCCGAGCGCGCCACCGACTGCGCCGCCGAGATGATGAACGTCATGTGCGGCCGCCTGCTGGCGAGTCTGCCCCCGGCCAGCTTGGCCGGCATCGAGATGCGCCTGCCGCAATGCACCGATGTGCCGGCCGATGCGCCCGATGCCGATGTTGCCCCCCCGCCCGGCGCGTACGTGTTGGACGGTGACGGGCACCTGTTTTGGATCGCGGTCGCCGGACTTGGATGGTAAGCATGATCGCCGACGCACGCACAACCTCGCCCATCGCCACCGCGGCGCGACCGATCCGCGTGCTGATCGTCGACGACTCGGCCGTCGTGCGGCAGATGCTGTCGCGCGAGCTGGCGCGCGAAAAGTCCATCGAGGTGGTCGGCACCGCGCCCGACCCCTACATCGCTCGCGATAAGATCGTGGAGCTGAACCCGGACGTGCTCACGCTCGACGTCGAGATGCCGCGTATGGACGGCATCACGTTCCTCGGCAAGCTAATGCGATCGCGGCCGATGCCGGTCATCGTGCTTAGCTCGCTGACGCAGCAAGGCACCCAGACCGCAATCGAGGCCTTGGCCGCCGGCGCGGTTGATATCGTCGGGAAACCGGGCGGCTCATTCACCGTGGGCGATCTTGGGCCGATACTGATCGAGAAGATCAAGCACGCGTCGGTCGCGAAGGTGCGACAGGTCGTCGCCCCACCGCCACGAAGCGCGGCCCATGGCGCGTCGAGCATGACGTGCACGACCGATAAGGTGTTCGCGATCGGCGCATCCACCGGTGGCGTGCAGGCGTTAACGGAAGTGCTGACCGCGTTTCCACCATCGGCGCCGGGCACGGTGATCGTGCAGCACATGCCGGCCAAGTTCACCGCGTCGTTCGCGCAGCGCCTGAATGACATCTGCAACGTCGAGGTGAAGGAAGCCGCCGACGGTGACACCGTGATGCCCGGCCGCGTGCTGCTGGCGCCCGGTGGGCTGCACATGCTGCTGCGGCGCTCCGGCGCACGCTACTACGTGGAAGTGAAGGACGGGCCCGACGTGCACCACCAGCGGCCCAGCGTCGAGATCCTGTTCAACTCGGTCGCCAAGGTGGCCGGCGCGAACGCGATCGGAGCAATTCTGACCGGCATGGGTGCCGACGGTGCGCAGGGCCTGCTGAACATGCGCAACGCCGGGGCGCGAACGATCGCGCAGGACCAGGCGACGTGCGTCGTCTTCGGCATGCCCGGCGAGGCCGTGAAGCTGGGCGCGCCCGAGCGGGTGCTGCCGCTGGGCGAGATTGCAAGGACGATGATTCGCCTGGTGAACGACAACTAGAACAACGTGCCGTTCGATCCCCCGTGCCCCGCGGATCGAATGGTTTTTCGATGAGGCGGGCACACGTCGCTAGCGCGACGATTCGATAGCAACACGCGAAACGCGAGAAGTAACTATGTCAACTGCAACGCCGGCGGCGCCGGTCCTCAACCCGAAGTTGATCATCCCGTTCGTCAACTCGGTGCGTCAGGTCTTCAGCACGATGGTGTCGGTCCCCACGACCGTGAAGCCCCCGCACCTCAAGGGCAGCGCCGGCCCGTCGTACGACGTGTCGGGCATCATCGGCTTCTCGGGCGACGTGGTCGGCTCGGTGGTCGTCAGCTTCGAGAAGTCGGCCGCCGTCAAACTCGTCGCCGCCTTTGCCGGCATGGAGATCGCCGTCGACAGCCCCGACTTTGCCGACGCGATCGGTGAGCTGGCCAACATGATCGCCGGCAGCGCCAAGAAGGACCTCGGCGCCGCCGCCAGCATCAGCGTGCCCAACGTGATCATCGGCGCCGGCCACACGGTGGCGCGCCTGAGCGACGTGCCGTGCATCGTCATCCCCTGCACCACCCCGGTCGGCGACTTCGCCGTCGAGGTCAACGTGAAGCAGACGGTCAAGCCTGCTTAACCTTTACACCCGTGGTCGCGACGGATGCCGGCGCGCCTGTGAGCCTTTTCGGAGAGAACCCCAATGAAGATCCTACTGGTCGACGACTCGCGCACGATGCGCAACATTCAGAAGAAGGTCCTGGACACCCTTGGCGGCGTCGAGTTCGGTGAGGCCGGCGACGGCCTTGAAGCCCTGACCGCCATCGCGGCGGCCGGAAAGTTCGACCTCATCCTGGTCGACTGGAACATGCCGAACATGGACGGTCACACGCTCGTGAAAAAGATCCGCGAGACCGACAAGGCCACCCCGCTCATCATGGTGACCACCGAGAGCGAGAAGCAGCGCGTGATCGACGCGATCAAGGCCGGCGTGAACAACTACGTGATCAAGCCCTTTACGCCCGACGCGCTGATGGACAAGGTCAAGCAGACGCTCAGCAAGCTCGCCGTCGCCGCCGCCGCCGCCGCCTAAGCGGCGAACGACGCGCCTGCGGGAACGTCTCGCGCGTGCGTCCCCACATAGCCGCTGGCTTGCCGGTGGCCATGTACCGGCGTGCGACGATCGCCCATCGACCGGTGGGCACAAGGCAGGCATGACGATGTACCCAACGCACCCCAACCACGGTCCGACCGACCCATCGGCGGGCGCCATCTTCACCTGCCCGGCCCTGCAAGGGCTGGCGCGGATGGTGGAACTGCTGCCGGCGCCCGTGAGCGTGGGTGCCCACGCACAGGTCGTGCCCGTGACGCTCGACCAGAACGTTGCGCGCGTGCGACTGGACGGCGCAACGGCATCCCCGGCCAACATGCTGGCACTGGCGGGATCGGGGGTCACGGTGTTCGATGACGGCCTGTCGCTGCGCGCGTCGCGTGCAGGTCGGTTAAGCGTCGATCAGCACGGCAGGTTGAGCGTCGTGCCCATGCTCGAGGTCGACGGTCACGTCACGCCGTCCAGTGGCCCTGTCGATTTCGAGGGTGACGTGCTGGTGCGCGGCGACGTGCGCGACAACGCGCACCTTCGCTGCGGTGGCACGCTCTGGGTAACCGGCTGCATCGAGGCGGCGCACCTGGACGTTGCGCGCGACATCTGCGTGGCCGACGGCATCTCGGGCAACAACAAGGCCTGCTGCAGCGCCGGTGGCAACATCTCGGCCAAGCACATCAGCCACGGCAACGTGCGCGCCGGTGGCGACGTGACGGTCGACGGCACGGTGTCGGGCAGCCAGGTCGACTGCGACGGCCGACTGATCGTGAATCGCGGGTCGGTCGTCTCCAGCCGCGTGACCGCGGTGGGGGGACTGCGATGTTCCGTGCTGGGCGCGCCGGCCGATGGGCACACGGTGATCGAGGTGGGCAACGACCACCGACTGGCGGCCCAGGCGCAGCAGACGATCCGTGAGATTCAACAGCAACGCTTCAAGGCGGCCGAATTGCGCCGCTCGGCCGAGCCGTTGCTGCGGTTTCGCAAGCACCTGACGCCCACGCTGCAGACGCAAATGTCCGACCTGCTGCACCAAGCTGCGAAATTGGACGTCCGCAGCGCCGAAGGCATGGAATGGCTTCGCGTCGCGTACGAACGCATGACGAACTCGGCCGCACACGCGATCGAGGTCACCCAGCGGGTGCATGGGCGGTTGACGCTGCTGTTCCCGCGCGTCTCGTGCCGCGTGCTGCGCGAGCGGCCGGGGCCGATTCGAATCGAGACCCGTCGGATCGATGGGCTGGAACAGGTGGTGATGCTCGACGCCGGTGGAGAGATCGTGCAGGTGCTTGAAGCGCAGCCGGTCGTCAACGACGCGTTGGACGCCGTGCATCAGGCCACGGTGGTGCAGACGCCGCAGGCCGCGTAGCGCGTGGGTTGGGATCAAGGGTACGCCAGAAGGGGTCAAGGGATCGCTTGAAGGCCGAACACATCAACATCTTCATCGAGGCGACCGGCCACGTCATCAAGACGATGGTGCACGTGCCGATCACGCTGGGCACGCCCCGCCTGCGCCGCGACGACGACCGGCTGCATAAACTGTACAAGGTGTCGGCAATCATCGAACTGTCGGGCAAGATCCGCGGGTTGTTCGTGCTGAACCTGTCGGCGCCGGTGGCGCTGGCACTGGCGACGGGCATCAGTGGCACCCCCCAGACCGCGATCGATGCCGACACGCTCGATGCGATCGCCGAGATCGCCAACATGATCGCCGGCAGCGCCAAGCAGAAGCTGTCGACCGGCGCCGGTGGCCCGCTGAGCATGACGGTCCCCACGCTGCTGAACACCGGCGACGTCGTCTACCCCCAGGCGCTGCCGTTCATCGCCATTCCGTTCGATTGCCCCAACGGCCGCTTCCTGATCGAGGTCGGCCTGCGCCCCGCCGCCGACGTGCTGTCGACGGCAGCGTAGAAACCTTGGGGATTTCCCCGCAACACTGCCTGGCGAGAAGCTGCGCCTGCCTATCTACGTGTATAATGACGTCACCTCTCTCATGGACGACGTTGTGAACGCTATGCTCAGCCTGCTGACCGCACCACTGGCGCTCTCGATGGGCCCGTCTGAACTGACGGTCCTGCTGGCCACGGTGCTCGTATGCCTTGGGGTGGTTCGATGGTGGGACCGGTGGGTTGCGCAGGAACGTTCTCACCGGCGCAGCGCGACGGTTACGCCGCCATCGGCCACCGTACCCTCGGCCCCGGCGCCGGCGGAATCGATCGCCGGCCGGGAGCTGGAACGGCTGCGCGCCGCCATGTCGGGCATCGCCAACGGGGTCGTGGTCGCCGACAGCAAGGGGAACCTGATCGACTGGAACCCCGCGGCGCTGCGGTTGCACGGCTACGCGTCGATCGACGAGGTGCGGCATCACGTGGCCCACTTCGTCGACACGTTCGTGTTGGCCGAGCCGGGCGGTCGGGTCCTCAGCGTCCCCGAATGGCCAATCCCTCGCATGATTCGAGGCGAGCACGTCGATAACGTCGAGTTGCTGGTGCGGCGCACCGACACCCAACAGGAATGGTTCATCAACTACACCGGCGCCATCGTGCGCAGCCCATTGGGCGAGATCGAGTTGCTCGTGCTGACGCTGCAGGACACCACCGAGGCGCGCCGCGCCGCCAAGGCGCTTCGCGAGAGCGAGGAGCGCTTTCGGCAGTTGGCCGACGCGATGCCCCAGATCGTCTGGACGGCCGGCGGCGATGGTCAGATCGACTACTACAACCGCCGCGGGCTCGAGTTGATCGGTGAGCCGAACGCCAGCAGTAGCCGCTGGGACGCGTTGTTTCACCCGGACGACGTCGCGCCAACGCATGCGATCTGGAGCGAGTCGATGCGCACGGGCAATGCGTTCGAGCACGAGTACCGCCTGCAGGACGCTCGCAGCGGTGAGTTCCGCTGGTGGTTGGGCCGTGCGGTGCCAGTGACGGACGACGAGCGCAACATCGTCCGCTGGATCGGCACCAGCACCGACATTCACGAACTGAAGCTCGCGGGCGATGCCATTCGTAACGGCTCGACACTGCTGCGCACGCTGATCGAGGGCATTATCGATCCCGTCTACATCAAGGATGTGGACGGCCGGTACCTGCTGGTGAACGCCGCCCTGGCCAGCGCGATGAACCGCACGCCAGAGGAGATCGTCGGCAACGACGACATCACGCTGCTCGGCCCGGAGGTCGGTGGGATCGTGCGCAACAGCGACCGGCGCGTGCTGGCGTCGGAGGGCACGCAGACGTACGAGGAGACGGTCACGACGAACGGCCGGACCTTCCACTTCCTGGAGACGAAATCCCCCCACCGCGACGCCGGCGGGCGCGTCGTGGGGTTGATCGGCATCTCGCGCGACATCTCGGCTCACAAACAGTCGGAAGAGCGATGGCACGAGCAGCAGGCGCAGCTGGCCCATCTGGAACGCGTACGCACGGTCGGCCAGATGGCGTCGGGCCTCGCGCACGAGCTGAACCAGCCGCTGGGCGCAATTGCGAACTACACCGAGGCCTGCCGCGTACTGCTTGAGCGTGGCAACCTCAGTGCACCACAACTGGCCGACGCGCTGGCGGCCGTGGTGTCGGAAACCGCGCGGGCAGGCGAGATCATCCGCCGGTTGCGCAGCTTCGTGAAGAAGCAACGGCCGCACGGCCAACCGGTGGACATCAACGCGACCGTTCGCGATTCGGCCAGCATCATGTCCTACGACCTGCGTACCGCAGGCGTGCAACCGCAGTGGCAGTTGGATTGCACGCTCGGTCCGGTGTTGGCCGACCACGTGCAGATCGAGCAGGTGTTGATCAACCTGATGCGCAACGCGATCGACGCGATGCGCGACAACGAGACGCCGGAACGACGGCTGATCGTCCGGACGGCGTGCAACGGCCAAGGGAAGGTGCGCGTGTCTATATCGGACAACGGCAGCGGGGTGCCGGCCGACCAACTGCCACGCATCTTCGACGCGTTTTACACGACCAAGTCCAACGGTATGGGCATCGGGCTGGCCCTGTGCCGAACCATCATCGAAGAGCACGGTGGTGAGATCGCCGCCGAGCGCAACCCCGACCGTGGCATGACCTTCTCGTTCACCCTGCGACCCACGCGCCCGGTGACCGACGTTCAGCAGGAGGCTGTATGAGCGACGAACAACCGATCGTCCACGTCGTCGACGACGACCCCGGCATGCGCCAGTCGACCGCCCTGCTGCTGCAGTCGGCCGGTTTAGCGTGCGCCACGTACGCGTCGGCAGCGCAGTTCCTGGCTGCCTGCCGGCCCACGTGCCCGGGTTGCCTCATCCTCGACCTGCAACTGCCGGGTATGTGCGGCATCGATCTCGTCGAACAGCTGCGCACGCGCGGCATCGCGTTGCCGATCCTGATCGTCAGTGGCACCGGCACCATTCACATGGCGGTGCAGGGCATGAAGCTGGGCGTGCTGGACTTCCTCGAGAAGCCCGTCGACCCGCAGACGCTGCTGGCCAAGGTGCGCTCTGGGCTTGAACTGGACGCCCAGAACCGCGCCGCCGATGCTGAACTGCGAGAGTTGCGCGACCGGTTCACCGCCGTCACGTCGCGCGAGCGAGAGCTGTTGAAGCTGCTGGTCGACGGGCTTTCGAGCAAGCAGATCGCCAGCACGCTCGGCATCTCGATCAAGACCGTCGAGAACCATCGCACGCACCTGATGGAGAAGACCCGCGCGATGAACATCGCCGACCTCGTCCGCATGAGCATGCTGATCGACGCGCACAAGTGACGTGATCGGCTCTGCTCCGGCCGTAGCATGGGCGTCCTGCCCATGACCGCGCCTCTCAATCACGTTGAAGACTTGAGGAACGTCCTGATCGCACGCTCATAGGCCTCGCTCGCATCGCGCAGCCCCGCCAGGTGTCCGACATCGTCTAACACGACCTGCGTCGATCCCGCAGCGGCCGATGCACATGCTTGTGCGAGCGCCGCACGGCACTCGGCGTCGCAGAAGGGGTCGAGCGCGCCTTGGATGATCAGCACCGGACACTTCGACCGCGCGACCAAATCCACCGGCCGAACCTTGTCGTAGTTCGCCCCGCTCATCCACTCGGCGATCGTCGCCGCCAGTCGCGCCACAATGCCGCCCGGCGCGCCAAGTAAGCGGGCGTGAACATCGATCGCAGCGCGATAATCGGCGAACGGGCTGTCCATCACCACGGCCGACACGTCGTCTCGCAGGTCCGCCGTCGCGATGGCGACCGCGCTACCGAGGCTGACGCCGAACAACACGATCGACTGCGACGCGGCCGCGTGCATCCCCTTCAACTGGCTGACGATCGCGTCCAGATCGTGCCGTTCGAAATAGCCGGCCGTCACCTGCGTGCCGTCGCTGTCGCCGTGGGCGCGAAGGTCGACCGCAAGTACGTTGAGGCCCATGCCGAGCAGCGTCGGCGCCCATGCGATACCACCGACCTTCGCGTCGGCGTAGCCGTGCAGCAGCACCACGGTGGTGGTCGACGGCTGGCTGGCCGGCATCCACCAACTGGCAAATTTCATATCCCGCCCGCTGCGGTCGTCGCGAACGGTGAAGGTGATCGATTCGTACGCGATGCCAATATCGGTCGGCGACAAGCGCTTCAGCAGGTAGAGCGCCTTGCCATCGGTCATGCGGGGTGGCCACAGCAGCAGGCGCGCCATGAGCGCGGCCGTTCCGACGAACGCAAACGCGCCGGCAAGCAGCAGAATGAGAACCAAGATGACGTACTCAGCCATTCGGCACGGATGGTACCCGCACCGTATGGAAGATGTGCAACGCGAGCGTCGCGGAGCCTAAATGCTGGCGGACATAAATTCGTCGCCTTGTGCGCACTTGTCATCCCGAAGGGAGCGGTAGCGACCTGAGGGATCTCCCAAGGCCGAGAACCGTCCGTGGTCCGAGATCCCTCAGGTCGCCTGAGGCTTCCATCGGCATGACAACGTCCCTGATCCACGCTGGAATTTCCTCCGCCAACCTTTAGGCGAAGGAAATACTCGGGCCCGCTTTTGCCTGTCGCAAACGGCCGCTCTACACTAGGGGCACTATGATTCGTCTTCTTGCCATCATCGCTATCGTCGTTGCCGTTACGTTCTTTGCCGTTCGCGTGAAGCGCGCCACTGCGAAGGACGTAGTGAAGGAACCCTCGGCCGCCGCGTCGGCAACGCAGCCGGCGGGGCCACTGTCGTTCGTCATGAAGGACATCAACGGCAACGACCTGGACCTGGCCACGCTGAAGGGACAGCCCGTGCTGATCGTCAACGTCGCCAGCAAGTGCGGGCTGACCAAGCAGTACAAAGGCCTCGAAGAGCTCTATCGCAAGTACAAGGATCAGGGCTTCGTGATCGTTGGCGCCCCCGCCAACAACTTTGGCGGCCAGGAGCCGGGCAGCGACGAAGAGATCAAGACGTTCTGCTCGACGAAGTACGACGTCACGTTCCCCATGCTGAGCAAGATCAGCGTGAAGGGGGACGACAAGCACCCCCTTTATCAGTTCCTGACCGAGCAGGCCACCGCCGGCGAGTTTGCCGGTGAGATCGGCTGGAACTTCACGAAGTTCCTGGTCGACCGCAACGGTCAGATCATGGCCCGCTTCGACAGCAAGACCTCGCCCGATGACGAAAAGCTCGTGGCCGCCGTCGAGACCGCGGTCGCGGCGAAGTAGGTTGCGCCTGGCGAGCGCTCTATACCGATGCTGATCGACGTCGTACAGCTTCCGCGGGACCTCTCGGCCGCGCACGTGGACGGTCGTACCGTCGTCGTCTTCGACGTGTTACGCGCCACCACGACCATGACCGCCGCCCTGGCCGCGGGCGTGCGGGAGATCTTCGTGCAACCCGACATCGCGAGCGTCCTGACCGCGGCCGAGCAGTTTGGGCCGGACGCCATCACTTGTGGCGAGCGCGACTGTCTGCCGCCGGCGGGCTTCACGCTCGGCAACAGCCCCGCAGGCTTTACGCCAGCGATGGTGGGACGAACCGCGTTCATGGCGACCACGAACGGCACCAAGGCGATTGTCGCGGCGCGCGGGGCCAAGCACCTGTTCGTCGGCGCGCTCGTGAACGCTACCGCCGTCGCGCAGGCGGTGGCCGCAGTGGGTAATGACGTCACGCTGCTTTGCTCCGGTAGCGACGGCTTGGTGTCGCTCGAAGACTTGATCGGCGCCGGTGCCGTACTGAAGGCGCTATCGGCGCTAAAACCCGTCGTGCTCGCCAGCGATGTCGCGCTGGCCGCGGGTGATTTGTTCCATCACGCCCGCCCTGACCTCCCTGCTGCCCTAGTCCGCACCCGCGGCGGCACGAACATCATCCGCAATGGCTTGCAGGACGACATCGAATTCGCGGCCCGGTTGGACGTGTTCGATATTGTGGGAAAGGTAGAACCGGACCGGCTGCGAATTGCGCGGCACGTTGCCGGTTAGGCACGGTCTGACGAATCGAGCGTCTGTGAACGAGTTTGTCATCCCGATCGGGAGCGGTAGCGACCTGAGGGATCTCGAACGGTCGGAGATCGTCCCCAGTACCGATCCCTCAGGTCGCTTCCGCTCCCGATCGGGATGATGACGTGCTCTGCTTTACGAACGTTTCGTCGAACAATCTTCTAGCTCACGTCCGCTGGATCTGCCGCACACCAGTCTCGCTGCCGATGATGGCGACGGTGGCGATTCCGAGGAACAGGCCGGTGTCGATGACGCCGGCGCGGGCGCGGATGGCCAGTTCCAACTCGCGTGGCCGGTCGATGCGGGGGAACTTGCAGTCGTAGATGTAGTTGCCGTTGTCGGTCGTGAAGATCGTCCCGTCATCCGATCGGCGGAGCGTGGGTTCGCCGCCCAGTTGGCGCAGGTGCCCGACGTGGATCTCGTGCGAGAAGGCCGCCACCTCAACCGGTAACGGCGACTTCGTGCCGAGCGTCGGCACGAGCTTGCCTTCGTCGGCGATCACAATCATGCGGGCGGCGCTTTGGGCGACGATCTTCTCGCGCAGCAGCGCCCCGCCGAGGCCCTTGATCATGTCCAGGTGCGGGTCGATCTCGTCGGCCCCGTCGACCGCGATGTCCAGTTGTGGGTATTCGCTCAGCGAGACGATGCCGATGCCCAGATGACGTGCGAGCCGTTCCGACGACAACGACGTCGGCACGCCGCGCACGTTGCGCAGCCGCTCCGCCTGCAGCGCATCGCCGAGCGCGCGGATGAAGTAGTCGGCCGTCGACCCCGTGCCGATGCCGATCACGCTGTCCGACGTCACGTAAGTTAGCGCCGCCTCTGCCGCCCGATGCTTCGCATTCATCGCGGGAAAGATACGGGGGGCGGGGGGAAGTGGGAAGTCGGAAGGTGGAAGCAATGAATCCAGGTTCAAGCGCATCCTCGTCATCCTGAGGTACTCCGAAGGATCTCTTCGGTCGCGGCGGTGTCATTTGAAAAGCGATGTTTCCGGCATGCTGTAGTGGCGATGCCTGCGTCGCGGTCGATGCGCAGCATCGATATGGACCCGTACCACGGGCGGCCCGCCCGTGTCTTACGTCCAGCTGAAGACATGGGCGAGCCGCCCATGGTACGAATTTGCGGCTGCGCCGCAGCGCGATGCAGTCGTCACCACTACTAAGTGAAGCGATGGTCTCACTAATCGAATAAACCACGCTCAGGCTCTGGCGTCGGGCGGTGGCCTACCGGTTGGCCGATCGTTCGCTTGAAGCGCTCGCACGTCTCGATCGCATACCCGGCGTAGTCGTTGTTGAAGAAGCCGAAGATATCGGTGATCGGCTCGGGGGTCGGTTCCAGCAACTTTTCCTTCCACCACGCTAGTCGGTCGCCGAGGTCGATCTGTTCGCGAGTGTAGGTCGAAAACCGCTCGTGCTCGCCGATCCAGCGGACGTAGCGGAAACTGGCCGTCTGCGGCAGCAGGCGAGGCGGATGGCGGTACTCGGCGTGCGCCAGCGCTACGCCGTGATGCGACAGCAAATCGAGCGTCTGCTGCGTGCCCCACGAACGGTCGCGCAGCTCGACAGCGAACCGCACGTCCGTCGGCACGGTGGCCAGCAGTGCCTCCAGCTTGGCAACTTGCCCGATTGCAAAGCTCGGCGGGAATTGCAGCAGCAACACGCCGAGCTTGTCCTCAAACGCACGCATGGAATCGACGAACACCTTCAGTTCCTCCACAGCCTGCGCCGGCGGCATCTCGTGCGTGGCCCGCTTCGGAACCTTGGCGCAGAACGTGAAGCCGGCCGGCGTGGCGTCGCGCCACTTCTGCACGCGCTCGACCGGGGGAATCGCATAGAACGTCGTGTCCAGCTCGACCGCGTTGAACTGCGTCGCGAAGAACGACAGGTACTGGGTGGATGGCGTGCGCGGGGGATAAAAGACGCCGGCCCAGTCGTCGTAGCCGAAGCCCATCGTGCCGAGGTGCCAGTTCATGGGAAGGTCGGTTAAGTGTGTGATGTGAGACGAACCGGAATGACAAGCAAGCCGGCCCGATCGCCTAACCGACCAGCCCGGCGAGGCTGCACTACCCTGTTGCGTCGATGAGTTCCTTCAGGATCGACCGGTGACATCGCGACTCGCGCTCGCACGCGCTGGAACAGAGCAGCGTGATTGTCTCGCCTGCCTGAGAACGCTTGGCAAGCGCAGCAATCTTGTCCGCGTTCTCCTTCTGCTGGGCGATGTACTGTTTCCGGTAAATCGGCCACGGCACCGGCGACGCGCTGCTCGTGTAGACGGCCGCGTGCAGGTCCTTCGTCGGGCCGAGGCTGGGGTCCCACGCGTCCCACGTCTCGTCGGCCTTGGCAACGCCGCGCGGGCGGTAACGCGTCACTAGCAATCGATGGCCGTCGTCCGGCTCGCGCGGGTCGTTCCATCGTTTCGTGTGGATCGGCATATGCGAGATTGTAGGATGGTGAAGGAGAATGCTTCTGATCCCCTCTCCCGGTACGCCGGGAGAGGGTTAGGGTGAGGGTGATTTTGAACTGTTGAGGACTTCGGAAAGAACCAAAGGCACCCTCACCTAGCCTCTCCCGGCGTACCGGGAGAGGGACCGGAGCACCCATCCTTCTCTTACTCTTGGCGTCCTTGGCGGTTTATCCTCTTTGCGTGCAATCCTAAAGGCTCTCCACCGGATTCGGTCCCGCCGATTCGACGTCGCCGGCGTCGGTGGCACCCTCGAAGTCCATCAGGAAGTGGATGCGGGCCATCTGCTCATCGCCCACCAGCTTGCGCAGGATGCGGCGAGCCCGGCCGACGCCGGTGCGACGGCTGACGTGGCCGAGCACGATTTGTTGGTTCTTCAGCTTCGGCAGCAGCTTGGCGAACTCATCCACGTGCAAGTGACGGCCGGCCTTGGCCTTGGTCTTGTGGTCGACATCGAAGAACGTGCACTCGGTGATCAGCGTCTCGGCGTTCTGCACGTCGGGTTCATCGAACACGGGGCCGGCGGTCGTGTCGCCAAGGAACGCGACGGTCGGCACCTCCAGGCGGTACTGGATCTCGACACCGCTCTTCTTCATCTCCGCCAATTCCGGGCCGCTCTTTTCCATGTATTCCGGCTTCAGCTTCTCGCGAATGCTGACGAGCGAGTAGCCCAAGCTGGCGCCACCGTGGTGCGTGGCGAAGCAGCGAATGCCGAAATCGCGCCGCACCTCGTACATTTGGCCGGGGCTCATGGGGATGAGCTTGAACGGCGTGCCCTGCCGTTCGACGTCGCGCCAGCTGCGCAGCATGGCTTCGATTGGCCGTTCCAGTTCGCGCGGAACGAGGACCGTGCCCGGCTTCATGCCCTGGAAGTACCGCTGGCTCAGGTAGTACGCCAGGCCGGCCAGGTGGTCCATGTGGGCGTGGCTCAAGCAGACATAGTCGCTGGTGAGCGCGAAGTAGGGGCAGCGGCCGATGTCGAAGCAGACGTTCTGTTCGGGGATCTGGACGACCGTCTCCTCGCCGGCCACCGAGTAGCCCACGACGTGGTACTGCCCGAACTTCAGCTTGGCGAACTTCTGGACGAGGAACGATTTTTCAGGCGTAGGCTGCGTTGACATACCGTTCGGAGGATAGGAGAGACGCCGGCGCGTGTCGAGCGATTCGGTTTCCGCATGGCGACCCCGCAGGGTATACTCGGCTGACCTCATGCGGCACCGCGCCTTCACGCTGGTCGAACTGCTGGTCGTCATCGGCATCATTGCGGTGTTGTTGGGCATTCTGCTCCCGACGATCGCCGGTTCCCGCCGAAGTGCCGTTCGCGTGCAGTGCGCCTCGAACCTGCGACAGCAGGTGATGACGATGCACGTCTACGCCAACGAGCACCGCGGCTTCCTGCCGCGGTACGATCCGTTCCTTTTACCCCCTGCGGCGACGTCGACCGACACGGGTGCCAACTCGATCGATCTGGCCAACGCGTGGTACGACGCGATGCTCACGCGATACAAGCAGCCGCACGACCTGCTGTTTTGTCCAGATGCGACCGACGAATTGAAGTCGAGGAAGTACAACCTCTTCAGCTACATCATCGCCGGTTACAGTCACTGGGTGCCCCGCCGCGACGCCGACCTGATGTACCCTCCAGCCGAAACGGTCGGCGCCTACCTTGTAAACGGCTCCGATCCCATTCAAGGTCCGGTTCGGCTCGGTGATCGACTGGCGAAAACGAACCCCGTCCTGAGCGACTCCGTACTCGTCATTAAGGAACGCGTCGTGGATCCGACGTCCTATAATTTGGCGACCGCGCCGCAGTCCGATTTTCAGATCGACCTCAGCCATCACTTGCATCGCGGCCGGTTAACGGGGGCGAACCTGGCGTGGATCGACGGCCACGTGGAATGGCGACCGCCCCGTGAGCTGAAGCTGCGCTATCTCAGCCAGAATTCTTGGAATTGTTGGTAGAACCGGCCTGAGCATTACGGGTTAATACCCAAAACACGTCCGAAGTCGTTTGGACGTGCTTCTGATACGGGATAGACTTGCGCGGCTTGCCGATGAACGGTGCGCCTGAGGATGGATCCACAGCGCGCAGCCCGTGGTCTATCGCCCTACCGAAACGAAACTTGAAGGAGCCTTGCCCATGTGCGGAATCGTCGCCTATGTCGGTCGGAAGATGTGTCAGCCGCTGCTCATCGAGGGCCTGAAGCGCCTCGAGTATCGCGGCTACGACTCCGCCGGCATCGCCGTCATCGACGGCAAGGGCGATCTGCACGTCCGCCGGGCGGTGGGCCGGATCAGCGTGCTGGAGAACGCGATCAACAACGCGACGCCGCTGCCCGATGCGTTCATCGGCATGGCCCACACCCGCTGGGCGACCCACGGCGCCCCCACTGAGGTGAACGCCCACCCGCACAGCGACAACGCCGGCAAGATCGCGCTCGTCCACAACGGCATCATCGAGAACTACGCCGCCCTGAAGCAGTTCCTGGTTGAGAAGGGTCACACGTTCCAGAGCCAGACCGACACCGAGGTGCTGGCCGTGCTCGTGGGCGATTTGTACACCGATATCAAGCTGAAGAACCACATCGCCAAGGGCACCAGCGTGCTGCAGTTGGCGGTGCAGGCGGCGTTGGACCAAGTTGAAGGCACGTACGGCATCGCCGTCGTCTGCCGCGATGAACCGGACACGCTGATCGTCGCCCGCAAGGGTTCGCCGCTCATCGTGGGCGTTGGCGACAACGAGTACGTGGTGGCGTCCGATGCCAGCGCGATCGTCGAGCACACGACGCAGGTCATCTACCTGAACGACAACGAGATGGCCATCCTGCGGCCCGACAGCTTCCGCACGATGACGATCGACGACCAGCACGTGTCGCCGGTCGTCAGCCAGTTGGAACACAAGCTCGAAGAGTACGAGTTGGGCGGCTACCCGCACTACATGCTGAAGGAAATCTTCGAGCAGCCCGGCGCCATCCGCAACTGCCTCCGCGGTCGCGCGGAGCCGCGGGAAGGGCGCATCGTGCTGGGTGGCATCGGCGACCATGCGCGCGACTTGGTGAAGGCCCGCCGGTACATCCTGGTGGGTCAGGGCACGGCGTTCCACGCGGGGCTCGTGGGCGATTACCTGTTTGAAGACCTGGCGAAGGTCGTCACCGAATGCACGTTCGCCAGCGAGTTCCGCTACCGCAACCCCCTGGTGGAAGAAGGCACGGTCGTCGTCGCGATCAGCCAAAGCGGCGAGACCGCCGACACGCTGGCGGCACTGCGCGAGGGCAAGGAGAAGGGCGCGCTGGGCCTGGGCGTGGTGAACGTCGTCGGCAGCACGATCGCCCGCGAGACCGACGGCGGCGTCTACCTGCACGCCGGCCCGGAGATCGGCGTCGCCAGCACCAAGGCCTTCACCTGCATGTGCGCCACGCTGACCATGCTGGCGCTGTTCATCGGCCGCCGCCGGTTCATGAGCCAGAGCCAGTGCCAGGAGACGATCGAGGGGCTGGTGGCGATCCCGGACAAGATGCAGCGCGTGCTGGACCAGAGCGACGCGATTCGCGACATGATCTCCAAGTTCATCGACCGCGAGAACTGGCTGTTCCTGGGCCGCGGCTATCACTATCCGGTGGCGATGGAGGGGGCGTTGAAGCTGAAGGAGATCAGCTACATCCACGCCGAGGGCATGCCCGCCGCCGAGATGAAGCACGGGCCGATCGCGCTGATCACCGAGGGCATGCCGGTCGTGTTCATCGCGACCAAGGGCGTGCAGTACGACAAGGTGATCAGCAACATCGAGGAGGTGCGCGCCCGTGGCGGTCACATCATCGCCGTTGCCACCGAGGGGGACACGAACATCAGCCGCCACAGCGACCACGTCGTCTACGTCCCCGACGCGCTGGAGTGCCTGCAACCGCTGCTGAGCGTCGTGCCGCTGCAGTTGATGGCCTACCACGCCGCCGTGCTGCGCGGCTGCAACGTCGACAAGCCGCGCAACCTGGCCAAGAGCGTGACGGTGGAATAAGGGCTGGTCTGTAGAATGTAGGACAGGCATTCCTGCCTGTCTCTCCCTCCGTATTCCTCTCCCCCTGTCTTCTGTCTTTGTCTCCTGTGGCACAGACATTCTTGTCTGTGCCACAGGAAGAGACAGGCAGGAATGCCTGTCCTACCGAAGACCGCCCTGTCGCATCACCAGCGGGCATTGCTATTACTGCGGTGGTTCGATCCGCACCGTGTCCTCGCGGCCCTCGCGCTTCACGACCAGCACCACGGCCTCCTTCGGCGACGCTTTCCGGAACGTTTCGTAGTCGGTCGTGAACTGCTGCAAATCGGTCACGGGCTTGCCGTTCAACTGCGTGATCATCTCGTTGCCCTGAAGCCGTGCTGACTCGGCGGCGCTTTGGGGGCGGACGATCGTCATCGCCACGCCCTTCTCACCCTCGGCCAGGCGGCGTTCGTAGATGTCGTCGAAGACCAATTCGCGCACGCCGAAGCCAAGGTCTTCCGCGTAGTAACGCTTGGCGAGGTTGGCGCGCATCGGGCGCTCGCCGAGCGTCACCTTCACGTCCTGCGTGGGCTGGTCCTTGGCGGGCAGGACCGACAGCGTGACCTCTTCGCCCACCTTCATGCGGAGCAGCGTGCGACCGAAGATGGCCGGCAGATCGTCCGGGTCGCTGCCGCGTTCCAGCGGCTTGCCGTTCAGCTGCGTAATGATCGCGCCGCGCTTCAGTCCCGCCTCGGCCGCGGGCGTGCCGGGGACGATGTCGCCGAGCTGGATCGCGGGTTGATCGACGAGCCCGTAATACTCGGCCACATCCTTCGCCAGGCCCTTCATCTCGCGCACGCCCAGGTAGGACAGCTTCAACGGCTCACCGGCCTTCGGCAGGTCCGACAGGCCGGCGATGAAGTCGCTGGCGGGCACGTAAAAACGCGGTGGGTTGGTCAGGGCGAGCAGCTGGCTGCGCTCATCCAGCTCGCGCTGCCCGGTGCTCAGGTACGGCGTCTGCCCGGGCGATGCGCTGACCAGCCCCACCGCGGCCCCCTTGCCGTTGAACACCGGCGACTGGATCGGCCCCAGCGACCCCATCGCCAGCACCTGCGGCACGGCCTCGGGAATCTTAGCGCCCACGACCGCGGTCGTCAGGTACGACTTGTACCCGCCGGCCTTGGGCAGCATGCCGACGGATACCACCGGTTCACCAATGCCCACCTCGGCCGCCTCGAACTTCATGGGCTTCCAGTCACGCTTGGTTTTGGCCTTCACGTAGGCCACGCCGTAGCGTTCGTCTCGACCGAGGAACTCGGCCTCCACTTCCTCGTTGTCCTTGCCCTGCTGCGGGATGATGATCTTGAAGTCGACGAGCTGCTCGTCCGGAAACTGCGGGTTGAACGCCGCCAGCGACGCCATCACCACACCGTCCTCCGTCACCACCACGCCCGCGGCCGACAGTTCGAGCTTGCGAATCTCCGACGTCCACGTGAACTGCACGACCACCAACGACGGCGATGCCTCCTCGTACACCTTCGCCGCCACATCGGGGGCAACCTGGGCGGTGGCGGGAGACGTAAGGCCGATGCTGACGCTCGCGATGGCGAGCGATAGGGATGCGCGGATGAGCCAGTGTTTCATAGGTTTCCTAAATGTGGTTCGCTGGAAGGATGATAGCCGCGATGGCCGCCGGGGACGCCAGGCGAAGCGGAACGTTGCCTTTACCGTGGCATGGGCGTCTCGCCCATGCGTGTGGTAAGGCCAGAAGTTCCGGTTCGGTATCGTTGCCCGGCCGAAGCAACAGCCACCAATCGCATTTCGTATTTCAGTCCACACGCATGGGCGAGACGCCCATGCCACGGTCGGAGCGGACGTCATCGTTTGACTGGCGTCCTCGATCATTCGATTTTTGCTCTCTGTCCAGGCAAACTAATACGTCACCCTTAGCACCACACTGCGGGCGCCGCGGTTGCGGGTGACCTCGATCAGCACGCGGTTCTCCTTCTTCTCAACCGACGTTGCGTACAGCGCGCCCAACGCGTTCAGGTCCGTCACCGGCTGGCCGTTGATGCTGCGGATCACGTCGCCCTCCTGCAGTTCGGCGCGGGCGGCGGGGTAGCCGGGCGTGGTGGTGGTGACGACGGCCCCCTCGTCGTCGTTCAGCTGATTGTCGTTGGCGTAGCTGCGCGTCACATCGCGCACGCTCAGGCCCCAGACCTTCAGCTCGCGCTCTTCGCCGACGGCCCCTTCCAATGCCTGCGTCTGCACCTTCACGTCGAGCGTTTCCTTACCGCGTTTGAGAGTCAGCGTAACGTCGCTGCCGATGGGCAGATCGGCGATGCGCTTGCGCGCAGCGGCGAGTTCTTCGGGGAAGCGGACGTTGATCGGCTGGCCGTCCAGCTTCATCAAGATGTCCTGCGTGCGCACGCCCGCCTTGGCCGCGGCGCTGCCGCGTTCGACGCTGTTGATCAGCACGCCCTGGTTGATGTCGATGTCGTAGAACGATTCGAGCTCGTTCAACGGCTTGAAGACCAGCCCAAGGTCGCTGCGATGCACCTGTCCCTTCATCTTACCGGTGTCGTCGGTCGCCGCGTCGGCCATGATGGCCCTGGCGACGTCGCGGGCGACGTTGATGGGGATGGCGAAGTTCAGGCTTTGCCCGGGGATGCCGCGCGTGTTGATGCCCACGACGCGCCCGTTCATGTCGACCAGCGGGCCGCCGCTGTTGCCCTGGGCGATGGGGGTGTCCATCTGCACCCAGTTGAAGAAGTCGCCGGTCTCGTACTCGTCGATCATCTGCCGGCCGGGGTAGAACGTGCGGTCGGTGTTGCTGACGATGCCCAGCGTCGTCGTGCGCGCCAGGCCGAACGGCGTGCCGATCGCCATCACGTCCTGCCCGGTCAACAGGCCACTGCTGTCGCCCATCTCGGCCGACCGGAACTTGATGCCCTTCTTGCGCACCGTCTCCATGTCCATCTGCACGACGGCCAGATCGGACCAGTGGTCGTCCCCCACCACTTTGGCGGGCACGCGTTCCTTGTTGAACAGCGTCACGAAGATCTCCGCCGCCCGTCCGGCGACGTGGAAGTTGGTCAGGATGCGACCCTCATCATCGATGATCACGCCCGACCCGATGCTGCGCTCCAGCGACCGCTTGCCTTCCTTGTACCGCTCCTGCGCCACGTCGAGCCGCACGACCGCCGGGAAGATGCGCTCCGTCACCGCGACGACCGCCGACGGGGTGGCCGCGGGGAACGGGTCCTGTTGAAAGTTCTCCGTTCGCGCATCCAGATGCGATCGCTGCAGCTCTGGCGTCACGCAACCGGTCACGGCGGCAATGAGGATCGGGGAAAGAACCAAGCGGTGGGAAAAGCGTGAAGCAGCCATTGTCTCCTTATCGTCGCGCGGTCGAGTCATTGAAGAGGATTGAACCGCCAAGAACGCCAAGGACGCCAAGCAGGTAAAGCGGCGACGGTTCTCGCCCCCTCTCCCGGTACGCCGGGAGAGGGGGCGAGGGTGATCTCGATCGCCGAGAATCGCCAGCAGTTCGAAATCACCCTCACCTAGCCTCTCCCGGAGTACCGGGAGAGGGACAGGAGGCCCATCTGTATTTCCTTGGCGGCCTTGGCGCCCTTAGCGTCCCAATTCTCCACAATCAACAGGCCAATGTGGATAACATGCGCGATAGGTGTCGCCGTCGCAACGGAACGTTTGCGAATCGGGCCGTCACCGCTACCATCCCGCCCCGCGCCTGGGATATCCGCAACGAACTGTCAGGCGTTCTCGGACGAAGGTTGCCGATAGCGGAGGAACACGATGGTGACGTGTGCTGCTCGTCACCGTCCGCACGGGCGTACATCGGCATTCGTCCGGTCCGACCGTGGCATGGGCGTCTCGCCCATGCGGGTGGACTGGCATGAGAAGGGTGATTGCTGGCCGTTGCGCCGGCCGCACAGTGGCAACAAATGGAGTCGCCCGACCTCATCACACGCATGGGCGAGACGCCCATGCCACGGTAAAGGCCGCCGACGCACCGCCATCACCCGGCCTTGCTGGATGATGAGAACGAGTTCTTTCGCTTACTTACGCAAAAGGTTGTCTCCATGGGCTTTTCTTCCGGTTCCGTCAGTTTCCGCCGTTTCGCCGTCATGGGCGACAGCCCCACGCGGGTCGAACAGGATCTGCTCGACAAGCTCGACGCCCTGGCCCTTCGTCCCGGCGACATCGGCATCCCCGAAGAGGTCGAATACGGCTGGTCGGGTGGGCGGCACATTCTGGATGCCAACTTCACCTTCGAGCGCAACGTCTTCGCCGACTGCCTGCACTTCGCGCTGCGCGTCGACACCAGCAAGGTGCCCGGCTCGCTCAAGAAGGCCTACACGATCATGGAGGAAGAGGCCGTCGCCAGCACCAACCCGTCGGGCTTTATCCGCAAGGATCAGAAGCGCGACGTGAAGGACGTGGTCAGCCGGCGGTTGGATGAAGATTTGCGCAGCGGGCGATTCCGGCGCAGCAAGATCGTGTCGCTGCTGTGGGATTTGCCCAACCAGACGCTCTACGCGTCGGTCGGGGGCAAGACGCAGGAGATGCTGCTGGAGATCTTCGAGCGCACGTTCGGCCTCTCCCTGCAACCGCTCAGCAGCGGATCGCTGGCGCTGAAGATGATGGAACCGCAGGGCCGCCGGCGCGATTATGAGGACAGCCGCCCCACCCGCTTCGTTTACGGGCCCGAAGGGGAAAGCCAGCACCCCGAGTACCCCTGGACCGCCAAGGGGCCGGAGCCGAAGGATTTCCTGGGCAACGAGTTCATGCTCTGGCTGATGCACGAGCTGGACGTGAAGAGCGGCACGCTGCAGACGCCGGCCGGTCCGGTGGCGGTGATGATCGACAAATCGCTCGACCTCGACTGCGCCTACGGCCAGACGGGTCGCGACGGCCTCCGCGGCGACGGCCCCGCCCGCATGCCCGAGGCCCGCGACGGCCTGCGCAGTGGCAAGATCCCGCGCAAGGCCGGCTTGGTGATGGACGCCGCCGGTCACACGTACAGCCTGACCTTGGGGGCCGAGGGATTGGCCGTCGGTAGTGCCAAGCTGCCGGACGTAGAGGAAGCCGAGGACGAGCGCGGCGTGTTCGAGGAGCGTATCGGCATGATCCGCGACCTCGCCAAGGGGATCGACGGGCTGTACGAGACGTTTCTCAAGCTCCGCTGCAACACCGGCTGGGAAGGCGCCACCGGCAACATCCGCCGCTGGATCCAATCCAACGGCAAGCCCGTCGCCGCGGTGGCGTAACGGCCGTCGCCCTCGTTTGCCGCGACGGAGGCGCCTCGACCACCGCCGCCGTCGCCGATCGCTCCCATGCCGGACTGCGCCGAGATTGCGCTCTGCTTCGGCGGCTTACGCGATCGCTCCGTTATCCCGCTTGTGCAAACCGGAATCGCGCCCTCGTCGATCTGGAAGCCGCCGGCCTCCTCCAGCAGCTTCCTGCAGCGCTGCAGAGCCTCTGTGCAGCGCTGCAGCGTCCCTCTGCAGTGCTGCAATGCCGCTCTGCAGCGCTGCAACGCCCCTCTGCAGTGCTGCAATGCCGCACTGCAGCGCTGCAACGCGCCTCTGCAGCGCTGCAACGCCCCTCTGCAGGGCTGCAATGCCCCTCTGCAGTGCTGCCGGATCGTCCACCTGCCGTTCTTTGGCGCGGTGGCGGTGCAGTTGGTCTGGACGCTCCACCCCGCCGACCGCCGGTTGATCATCGAGGGCCTCCGCGACGGCCCGATGGGCATCGCCCGGCGCACGCGCGGGGCGACGAACGGAGGGACGGCAGCGGATTAAACCGCCAAGGACGCCAAGGACGCCAAGGGAAGAAGAGGCGAATCAACGCGACGTGTCCGCTCCGACCGTGGCATGGCGCCAGAGCCCATGCTCGTGGTGGGGCCGGAAGACAGCATTGGTTGCAGCGGCTTGGTCGGCGCAGCAGCCAACAAATGAGATTCCTCCTTCCAGTCCACACGCAGGGGCTCTGGCGCCATGCCACGGTTGGAGCACCTTCCCCGCTTCAACTTGGCGTCCTTGGCGTCCTTGGCGGTTTAACTTCTTCCATGTTTTCCCCTTCCCGCGAACCCATCTGGCCTATCGAACGTCTACATTTTCTAACTTGTCGCGTTTGATCTGACCGATGTGCTGTGATAGCTTCGAACCGGCTGGACAAGGATGTCCGACCCGAACGCTTTTCGTAGTCCATTGGGAAAGGACGTCCCGATGCACCTGCACACGCTGCTGTCGCAGCTTCGCCCCCGCCCATCCGTGGCGGGCGTTCCCAACCTGATCATCACCGGCATTGCCGACGACAGCCGCCTGGTTGCGTCGGGCAACCTCTTCGTCGCGCGAACCGGCGTGAAGGCCGACGGGGCCGCCTTCGTGCGCGACGCGCAGACCAAGGGAGCCGTGGCCTGCGTGGTGGCGGCAAAGATCGACAACTGCCCGCTGCCGCAGATCGTCGTGAAGGACCCTGCCGCCGCGGTGTCGCACCTGGCGCACGCGTTTTACGAGCACCCGACCGACGCCGTGCGCGTGGTGGGCGTGACGGGGACGAACGGCAAGACGACGACCACGTATATCATCCGCCACCTTTTAAGCTCGGTGCGGACGCGGTGTGGGATGGTCGGCACCGTCGAGATCGACGACGGCCGCGCCCGCCGCGAGGCCACCATGACCACGCCCGGCGCGGTCGAACTGGCGGGCCTGTTCGCCTCCATGCGCGACAAGGGTTGCCGGGCGGCGGCCATCGAGACCAGCAGTCACGCCCTCGTGCAGGGTCGCGGCGCCGCCATCCGATACGCCGGGGCGGGGTTCACCAATCTCACCGGCGACCACCTCGACTACCACGGCACGATGGAGAACTACGCCGCCGCCAAGGCGACGCTGTTCGCGGCTCTGGAGCCCGACGCCGTCGCGGTCATCAATGGGGACGACAAGTGGTCGGACCGCATGATCCAGGACTGCCCGGCCCGCATCTTCCGCTTCGGCTTCGGCAAGAACGCCGACTACCGCGCCAAGGACGTCGAGATCACCGCGACCGGCAGCAACTTCACGCTCTGCACGCCGGATGGCAAGGCCAACGTGTCGATGGGCCTGATCGGCAAGCACAACATTGAAAACGTCCTGCTGGCCGCTGCCTTGTGCGGCGAGGTGTACGGCCTGAGCGTCCAGCAGCTCGCCAACGGTTTGAAGACCGCCGCCGGCGCGCCGGGCCGGTTGCAGGTCGTCCGCACGGGCCAACCGTTCGCGGTGCTGGTCGACTACGCCCACACGGACGACGCGCTCGACAACGTCCTGTCCGCCCTTCGCCCCTTAACGCGCGGCAAACTCCGCGTCCTGTTCGGCTGCGGCGGCGACCGCGACACCACCAAGCGCCCCCGCATGGCCCGCACCGCCGAGCGGTTGGCCGACGCCGTCTATATCACCAGCGACAACCCGCGCACCGAGCAACCGCAGGGCATTCTGGATCAGATCTGCTGCGGGCTGACCGACCGGGCCAAGGCCATCGTCGAGATCGACCGCCGCGCGGCCATCGAGCGCATCCTGGCGGATGCGCAAGCCGGCGACGTGGTCCTGCTGGCGGGCAAGGGGCACGAGAACTACCAGATCGTCGGAACCGAAAAACACCACTTCGATGATGTCGAGGAAGCCCTGCGGGCCCTGAAGGGAAAGGTGGCGGCGTAAGGCCCCGCTTCTGTAGGACAGGCATTCCTGCCTGTCTCTCAGGGCGTCCTCCTCTCCCCCCGTATTCGGTGGAGAAGAAGCGGTTGAACCGCAGAGGACACAGAGCACACAGAGGCAGACACGGAGAAGACGCCTCTGATTGGGATTTGGTCATTGGTGCTTTGTTTGGCATTGGGGCTTGGGATTTTGGTTTTCAGAGAGACCGGGGGAGACACAGACAAGAATGTCTGTGCCACAGAAGAGAGAATCTAAGGCTGGCATGGAAGCCAGCCGGGGAGCGATGTGAAGGCGTTAACATTACAGCAGATCAGGCAGGCCGTCGGTGGCCGTGCCTTGTCGACGCTGCCCAAGCAGTCGCCTCCCATCACCGCCGTCTGCACCGACACGCGCCGCATGGAGCCATCGTCGCTCTTCATCGCGCTGCGCGGCGACAACTACAACGCCAACAACTTCATCCCCCAGGCGGCCGCCGGTGGCGCGATCGCGGCGCTGGTGGAGGAGATCCCCGACGTCTCGCTGCCGAACGTGCATTTGATCAAGGTCGACAACACGCGCACGGCGCTCGGTAAGCTGGCGACCTACGTCCGCAAGGGCCTGAAGAGCAAGGTGATCGCCGTCGCCGGCAGCAACGGGAAGACGTCGACCAAGCACCTGATTCACGCGGCGCTGTCGGGCAAGTTGGACGGGTCGATCTCGCCCAAGAGCTACAACAACGACATCGGCGTGCCACTGACGATATTGCCGGCCAACCCGACGCAGGACTACCTCGTGCTGGAGATGGGCACGAACCATCACGGTGAGATCAAGGTGCTGTCGGACATGGCCCTGCCCGACATCGCCGTCATCACCAACGTGGGGGCCGAACATCTGGAAGGCCTCGACGATCTGATGGGCGTGCGGCGAGAGAACGCCAACATCGTGTCGGGCTTAAACCCGCGCGGCTGTTTGATCGTCAACGGCGACGACCGTGAACTGGTCGCCGCTGTGCAGCACTACGAGGGGACGATCGTTACCTTTGGCTTTGGCGAGCACAACGACCTGTTCGCGACCGACGTCGAATGGGACCACGCCGGCACGCGCTTCAACCTGAACGGTAGCCGCCGCACGGTGACGGTGCCGATGATCGGCCGTCACAGCGCCGCCAACGCGCTGGCAGCGTTGGCCGTCGCGCGGCGCGTGGGCGTGAGCGAGGAAGAGGCGATCGCGGACCTGGCGCACTCTTCCGGCCCGGACATGCGCATGCAGCGGCACGAGCTGGGCACGCTGACGCTCATCAACGACGCCTACAACGCCAACCCCAACAGCATGCGCGCCGCGTTGGAAACCGTCGCCGGCCTGCCCGCCAGCGGGCGGCGGGTGGCGATTCTTGGCGACATGCGCGAGCTGGGCGACGCCGCCGAGCGGTACCATCGCGAGCTTGGCGCATTCGTGGCCGAGTGTAAGTTCGACCTGCTGCTGTGCGTCGGCGCCGACGCCAAGCTCTACGCCGACGCCGCCCGCACCGCCGGCATGCCGGAACAATCGATCCACCACTACGGCGACGCCAAGCAACTGGCCGGCGACGTGGCGCAGCACATCCGCAAGAACGACCTCGTACTTCTGAAAGCCTCCCGCAGCGTGCGGTTGGAGGAGGTCGCCAAGGTCCTGCTGCACGGTGAAGAACGCGGCACGCGGATGGCGGCAGGATGAGGTTGGAATCCGGTTCCCTCTCCCGGTACTCCGGGAGTGGGTTAGGGTGAGGGTGATTTCGATTTGCAAGCGAATTGACAATGACCAATTCCCAAACCCGAATGACCAATGAATGTCCAAGCACTAATGCCCAATGAAGATGCGTCTTTGGGCATTGGTCATTGGGATTTCATTGGTCATTCGGGTTTGGGAATTGGTCATTCCTCTCCGCGACGCTTGTCATTCGACATCACCCTCACCCAGCCTCTCCCGGAGTACCGGGAGAGGGGCCGGATTGCGCCGGCCACATGTTAACTGTTCGACGATGCTCTTCGTAATTGTTAGGTTCTCCCCCCATGCTCTACTGGCTCGCCGAACGGTTTGAACTATGGCTGGAAGCCCACGGCCTCGGGTTCTTTCGCGTCTTTACCTTCCCCACGTTCCAATCCGTCGTCGCGGTCATCACGAGCTTTCTGATCGTTATTTTCGCCGGCCCTACCGTCATCAGTTGGCTGCGTCGGCAGAAGATCGGCGACCTCGCCACGTTCGACCAGGCCGAGATCGACGCGCTCATGGCGAGCAAGAAAGGCACGCCCACGATGGGTGGCCTGTTGATTGTCACGGCAATCGCCGGCACCACATTGCTGCTGGCCGACTTGACGAACTTCTACGTTGGTATGGCGCTCGTCTGCCTGATCTGGCTCGGCGGTGTCGGCGCCGCCGACGATTGGCTGAAGCTGACCGCCGGCCGGCGCGCCGGTAGCCGCGTGGGGCTCACCAGCTTGGAAAAACTGCTGTTTCAGGTCGGTTTGGGCGTGCTTCTATCCGTTTTCACCTATTACTACGGCCACCAACTTCCCGACACCAGCAAGCTGTACATCCCGTTCATCAAAGACCCGATCCTGCAGATGTCACTGCCGATGTTCGTGCTCGTGGGCACGCTGGTGATGACCGGCACAAGCAACGCCGTGAACCTGACCGACGGTCTCGACGGCCTGGCCGCGGGCTGCGTGGCGATCGCGAGCTTCACGTTCCTCGTCCTGGCGCTGATCGTCGGCGACTACTACCTCGCGCCGTTCCTGAAGATGCCCCACATCATGCCCGCCGGCCAGATGGCGGTGCTGGCGGGGTCGATGGCCGGCGCGTGCCTGGGCTTCCTCTGGTTCAACTGCAACCCCGCCCGCGTCTTCATGGGCGACACCGGCTCGCTGGCGCTGGGCGGCCTGCTGGGCTACATCGCGATCGTCGTCCGCCACGAATTGGTCCTGTTCCTCGTCGGCGGCATCTTCGTCGCCGAGGCGGTGTCGGTGATGATGCAGGTGAGCTACTTCAAGTACACCCGCAAGCGCTTCGGTGAAGGCCGGCGCATCTTCCTGATGTCCCCGCTGCACCACCACTTCCAGCGCAAGGGTTGGACGGAAACCCAGGTTGTCACCCGCTTCTGGCTGGTGGGCGCCATGCTGGCCATGCTGTCGCTGGCGACGGTGAAGCTGCGCTAAACCGCCGATGCTACTCGCTTCTGTAGGACAGGCATTCCTGCCTGTCTCTCCCCCCGTCTTCGCTGCGCAACGAGTCATCGAAGAGACACGAAGGCGCGAAGATCGCGAAGCAGGACGCGAAGGGCAACCGGGCCCGTCGCGGCGGTCTGGGTAAGCCGAAACCCGAAAACATGCACCATTCTGCACCATTCTGCACCATTGGGTGAGCGGGGAAGAGCCAGGTCTGGTCCCGCGAGTCGCCTACTCGGTTCTCAAAGAGCATGCTGTCCAACTCTACGCTCGCGCTGCGCGTTTGACGTGGATGGGGCGCAACGCCCTTCGCGCCTCTTCGCGTCCTCACCTTCGCGACCTTCGCGTCAAAAAACTTCCTCCTTCCGCAGGACGGAAGACGGGGGAGAGCGGAGGGAGAGACAGGCAGGAATGCCTGTCCTACAGAAGATGAGGGTAATCGTCCGATAACGCTTTTGTATGGATGCCTGCATCTACCGCCTGCGCCTCCGCGACATCCTCGCCATCTGCGTGATCGCATTGCTGTTGTTCGGCGTGATCATGGTGCAGTCGGCGGCCACGAACATCACCGGGGACCTGGGATGGGAGTGGACGCAGCGCGGCACGCGGCACCTCATTTACGCCGTCGTCGCGATCGCGACGTTCTTCATCATCGGGCACATGGATTACGCCAGCTTGTTGCGAAGGCGCGACAGCGTCTTCCGCGCCCCCGTGCTCTGGCTGGCGGCGCTGGCGGCGATCGCGTGCGTGCTCGTGCTGGTGCCGGGGATCGGCAAAGAGGTCAACGGCGCCCGCCGCTGGCTGGCGCTGGGGCCGGTGCAGGTGCAACCGTCGGAAATGGCCAAGTGGGCCACGGTGCTGCTGCTGTCGTACTGGCTCACACACCGGCCGGTGAACACGGAACGATTCTTCGGCTTCCTCTGCACATTACTGCCCATCGGGGCGCTGTGCCTACTGGTCGTCATTCAGGACTTCGGCACCGCGGCGTTGATCGCGGTCTGTTCGCTCACGATGCTGCTGGCCGGGCGGGTGAAGTGGTGGCATTTGGCGATCGTTATGCCACCGGTGCTGGGGGCGGCGTTCTGGTTCGTGTATCACAAGGAATATCGCTGGAAGCGCATGACCTCGTTCCTCGACCCCTACGCCAGCCCGCAGGGCGAGGGCTACCACATGATCCAGTCGCTGCTGAGCTTCAGCACCGGCGGCATCCTCGGCAAGGGGCTTGGCAACGGCATCCAAAAGCTCGGCTATCTGCCGGAGGACACCACCGATTTCATCTTCGCCGTGATATGTGAAGAATTGGGCCTGTTCGGCGCGCTGCTGACGGTCGTACTGTACCTGGGCATCGTGTACGTCGCCTGGCAGACGGTGAAGCAGAAGCGGGATGACCTCGGCCGGATGCTGGCGTTCGGGATTTCGACGATGCTGACGCTGCAGGCGGTCATCAACATCGCCGTCGCCACGGTCAGCGTGCCGACGAAGGGGCTGTCGCTGCCGCTCATCAGCGCCGGTGGCAGCGGATTGGTCATCACCTGCGCGGCCCTCGGATTGCTCTACAGCGTCACCCGCACCAGCCCCGACGAATCGCCGGAGCGCACCCGACTCGCGGACGATGGGTACAAGATGGAACAACCGCAAGAATCGAAGCGGGCGGCGTAGAAGAATGGAAGAGACGCGAAGGCGCGAAGGAGGACGCGAAGAAACGCGAAGGTAAAACAGGGTGGAAAGTTTTGCCCCCTATCCGACGTTACACTGACGAATGATGAACTGATCCATTAAATTGAACTTCGCGATCCTTCGCGTCCTCCTTCGCGCCTTCGCGTCTCTTGCTCTCCAAAGAACCATGCCAGACAGTCCAACCATTCTCTTCGCAGGCGGCGGCACCGGGGGGCACCTGTATCCGGGCATCTCGGTCGCGCAGGCGTTGCTGAAGGTGAACCCGAACATCAGACCGTTGTTTTTGACGACGAACAAGGAGATCGACAAGGTCATCCTCGAGCCGACCGGTTTTGAATTCATCCCCCAGCCGATCGTACCGCCGGTGAAAACGGTGGGCGGGCTATTAAAATTCTGGAAGAGCTGGCGGGACACGAAGGACATCGTCCGCAAGACGATCAACGACCGCCGCCCCGCCGCCGTGTTGGGGCTGGGTGGGTACGCTGCGGGCGTCGCAGTGAAGGAAGGCGCCCAGCGCGGGCTAAAGGCGGCCGTCATCAATCCGGACGTCATTCCCGGCAAGGCCAACCAGTATTTGCTGCAGTACGTCGACACGGTTTGCTGCCAGTTCGCCGAAACCGCCGAGCATGTCGAACCGAAGCATCACGGCAAGCTCCGCGTCACCGGTTGCCCGATTCGCACCGAAATCCTTGCCATGCCCTCGCGCGACGAGGCGATCGCCCGCCTGGGGCTCGAACGCCGGCTGAGCACGCTGGTCGTCACCGGCGCCTCGCTGGGTGCCAAGACGGTTAACGAAGCCATCCTGACGATGCTGAAGGACGTTACGCTGCGCGGCTGGCAGATCTTGCACCTGAGTGGCCGCGAACACGTCGACAGCGTGCGGGCGGGGTACCGCGAATTGGAACAGCCGGCCCGCATCCTCGACTTCACCCCCGCGATGGCGGACGTGTGGGCGGTGGCGGACATCGCCATCAGCCGTAGCGGCGCCAGCAGTTGCGCCGAATTGACCGCCTGCGGCGTGCCGAGCATCCTGCTGCCCTACCCGTACCACAAAGACATGCACCAGCGCGCCAACGCCAAAGTGTTGGCCGACGCCGGCGCCGCGATTTTGATCGACGACGACAAGGACCGCCGCAAGAACGCCGACAAGCTCCGGCCGGCGTTGGAGTCGCTCCTGTTCGACGGAAACAAGCGCAAGGCCATGTCCGACGCCGCGAGACGCATCGGCAAGCCCAACGCGTCGGATGAAGTCGCCGCGGCGATGCTGGCGATGATCGGGTAGCGGAACCCTCTTCTTTAGGACAGGCATTCCTGCCTGTCTCTCCCCCCGTATTCTCGAAATCAAAATCCCAAGCGCCAATGCCAAACAAATGACCAAGCACCAAATCCCAATCAGAGGCTTGCTCCTCCTCTCCGTGTCTGCCTCTGTGCTCTCTGTGTCCGCTGTGGTTCAACCTCTTCTTCTTCGCGCCACCTTCGCGACGCCTTCGCGGCCTTCGCGTCTAGATCTTTTCTGAATACGGGGGGAGAGGCGGACGCCCTGAGAGACAGGCAGGAATGCCCGTCCTACAGAAGTGGGAATTGGGCGGCCGATGACAACGGAGCAAACCCAACGCCATTTGAACGCGTAGATACAAACAAGTACCATCGCCGCACACCACAAGGGAGTCGCTTGGCACAGCAGACGCGAATGGATTCGCAGGCCTCATCAACCCTCACGCGCCCCGCGAGCCGGTTTACCGGCAAGCGCGTCCACTTCATCGGCATCGGCGGTAGCGGCATGAGCGGCTTGGCCCGCATGCTGCTCGACAGTGGCGCGATCGTCACGGGTTCCGAACCCAAGCCGTCCGACGTCACGTTCGCCCTGGGCATGAGCGGCGTGAAGATCTCCCGCGACCAGCTTGGTGAACACCTCGACCGCGGCGTCGGCCTCGTCGTGCGCTCGGCGGCGGTGAAGGACGGCAATCCTGAATATCTGGCCGCCAAGGCCTACGGCATTCCGGTGGTGAAGTACGCCAAGCTGCTGGGCGAAGTGATGGCCGAGCGGCACGGCATCGCGATCGCCGGCACGCACGGTAAGAGCACCACCACCGCCATGACGGCGTACACGCTGCTGCAGTGCGACGTCGACGCCAGCTTCGTCGTCGGTGGCACCGTGCCGCAACTCGGTGGTGGCAGCCGCAGTGGCGCAGCGGCGGCGTTCGTCGCCGAGGCCTGCGAGTTCGACCGCTCGTTCCACAACCTGCGCCCGTCGGTCGTCGTGCTGACCAACGTCGAGGAAGACCACCTCGACTGCTACAAGGATTTGAACGACATCATCGACAGCTTCCGCACGTTCATCGGCATGGTCCCCGACGACGGCACGCTGATCGTGAACGGTAAGGACGTTAACGTCGCCCGCTCGATCGCCGGCACGCGGGCAACGATCGAGACGGTGGCGCTTATCGATCATGTTCTTCGTGCCCCGAACTACACCTGGAGCACCCGCCCGATCGGCATCGTCAACGGCTGCCACACCGGCGAGCTGTACCACAACGGGGTGCGGGTCGGCACGATCCAGCTGTCGGTCGCGGGGGAACACAACCTGATCAACGCGACCATGGCGATCGCGGCCTGCGCGACCTGCGGCGTCGACCCCGCCCGGGCGGCGGTCGCGATCGGGGGCTTTAAGGGGGTCGACCGCCGGATGACCGAGATGGGCCACTGCAACGGCGCCACGATCATCGACGACTACGGCCACCACCCCACCGAAATACGTGCCACGCTCGCGGCCATTCGCGAGCGGTACCAGCCGAAACGGTTGTTCTGCGTCTTCCAGCCGCACCAGCACAGCCGCACGCGGTTCCTGCTGGACGACTTCGCCACCGCCTTCACTGCCGCCGACGAGACGATCGTGCCCGATATCTACTTCGTGCGCGACAGCGAGGCTGAACGTGCCATGGTCAGCAGCAACGACCTCGTCGCCCGCGTCACCGGCAACGGTCAGGCCGCCATTCACCTGCCGATCTTCAGCGACATCGTTAACCACCTGAAGGCGAAGATCGGTGATGGCGACCTCGTCGTAACGATGGGCGCCGGCAACGTGTGGGAAATCGGGCGGGATCTGGTGGGGTAGAAGAGAGTTTAAACCGTCAAAAGACGCCAAGGAAGAGAGCAGTCCGGTCTTATCCCCTCTCCCGGTACTCCGGGAGAGGGTTAGGGTGAGGGTGATTTTGAACTGCTGGCGACTCTCACAAGAACGGAATCACCCTCACCTAGCCTCTCCCGGCGTACCGGGAGAGGGACCGGAGCGCCCGGCCTCAAATTCCTTGGTGCTCTTGGCGGTTCAATCTCTTCTCCGCGACCTGAAAATATGACGAATCGAAATTGCCGGTGCAAACGCATGGGCGAGCGGCCCGGGGCACGGTAAAACAGGGGCGCGTCATCCATTCGTTTTATGTCCTAGACTCCTTTTGCTGATGAAACTTCACACCGCCAATCCGTTCGCCGACCTGGAAGAGATCGTGACCGAGAACGCGCCGCTGGCGCCGCTCACGTGGTATCGCATTGGTGGGCCGGCCCGCTGGCTCGTGCGGCCGCGGTCGCTGGACGAGTTGCAGACCGTCGTGGGGCGCTGCAACGAGGCGGACATCAAGACGTTCGTGCTTGGCTTGGGCGCCAACCTGCTCGTGGGCGATGCCGGCGTGGACGGTTGCGTGATCAAGCTGGACGCCGAGTACTGGCGGCGGGCGAAGATCGACAAGACCACGCTCGAGGTCGGCGCGGGCGTCGACATTCAGAAGCTCATCCTCCGCACCGTGCGCAGTGGCCTGGCAGGCATCGAGACGCTCGCGGGCATCCCCGGCACCATCGGGGGTGGCATTCGTATGAACGCCGGTGGCAAGTACGGCGACATCGGCTCGCGCGTGACCAAGGTCACCGTGATGAGCCAGGACGGTACCGTCTTCGACCGCCTGAAGGATGATTTGATCTTCGAGTACCGCAGGACGAACATCGTTGCGCCGTTCATCTTGGGCGCAACGCTCGAGTTAGAGCAGGAAGACCCCGACGAACTCATGCGGCGGACGAAGGAAATCTGGATGTTCAAGCGCAACAGCCAACCGCTGAACACCAAGAGCGCCGGCTGCATGTTCAAGAACCCCCGCGGCCTGTCGGCCGGCGCCTTGATCGACAAGGCCGGTCTGAAGGGCTTCCGCGTGGGCGGCGCCGAGGTCAGCACCGTCCACGCCAACTTCATCATCGCCCACCCCGGCTGTAAGGCCGACGACGTGCTGAAGATCGTCAAGATCATCAAGGAACGCGTCGCGGAGAAGAACGAGATTGAGTTGGAGAGCGAAGTGAAGGTGTGGGGATAGATGGAAAGCGGAACGCCGATCCCCTCTCCCGGTACTCCGGGAGAGGGTTAGGGTGAGGGTGATTTCGAGTGACGAGAACCGTCAGCAGTTGGAAATCACCCTCACCCAGCCTCTCCCGGAGTACCGGGAGAGGGGCCAGAGCGGCCTCCTTTGCAACGAACACCGAGACACCCATGAAAGTCACAGTTCTCTACGGCGGCCCCAGCGCGGAACGCGAGATCTCGCTCATCAGCGGCAAAGCCGTCATCGAAGGCCTGAAGTCGATGGGCCACGAGGTGTTCGCCAGCGACGTGTCGCCGACGGACCTCGCGGGGCTCGATCATCCTGCGGACGTCGTCTTCCCCGTGCTGCATGGGCAGTTCGGTGAAAGTGGCGAGCTGCAGGAGATCCTGGAAAGCCGCGGCCTGCCCTTCGTGGGCAGTGGCAGCGCGGCATCGCGCACCGGCATGAACAAGGCCGCGTCGAAGGACCGCTGGAAGGCCGCCGGCCTGCCGACGGCGGCGTGGCAGGTGATTAATGGTGGGCCGGAGGCGGTCGCGGAGCTGTCGATCGAGGCCCCCTGCGTCGTGAAGGCGCTCGACAGTGGCAGCAGCATCGACGTCTACGTCTGCAAGACCAGCTCTCACGCCAAGGCCGCGCTCGGTGAACTGCTGGCCAAGCATGGCCGGGCGATGGTCGAAAAGTTCGTGAAAGGCACCGAGCTGACTGTCGGCATCCTGGAAGAAAAGCCGCTGGCGCCGATTCGCATCACGACCAGCCACGAGTTCTTCGACTTCACCGCCAAGTACAAGGGGAACGACGCCCAGCACCACTTCGACCTTGGTTTGCCGGGCGACGTGATCGCCAAGGTGCAGGAGATTGCCAAGCGGGCGCACGAGACGATCGGTTGCCGCGATTTGTCGCGGGTGGACGTGATTGTGGACGAGGGATACCAGCCCTGGATCTTAGAAATTAACACATTACCGGGCTTTACGCCGAAGAGCCTATTACCGGAAGCCGCTGCACACGGTGGGACCGCGTTTGGGCCGCTGGTGGACCGGCTGGTGAAGCGGGCGAAGGAGCGTGGATCGAAATAGGAGCCGACGGACACATAGGCCTGTCATCCCGATAGGAGGCTTGCCGACCTGAGGGATCTCCCAAGTCGGACGACCGCCCGTGGCTCGAGATCCCTCAGGTCGCCTTAGGCTCCCTTCGGGATGACAACTTGTGCGCGATGACCCTCTCCCGACGCACCGGGCGAGAGGGAACTAGAAATAAATGGCCAAGAGCAAGACGACAACCTCCACCAAGAACCCGCCTAAGCCGCCACGGGAGCCGATGCTCTCACCCGCGGCCCGGCGGCGCGTGATTCATGCGCTGGCGGCGTTCATCGTCATCGTGGCGGCCGGTAGCGGGTTGTACGTGTTGAAGCGGCACGTGAGCCGTGATCTGACCTACGTCATCGATCCACCACGGGTCGTACTGAAGAATCGGCCCGTCTGGATGGGCGATTACCTGGCCACGCAGATCGTGCGGTCGGTCCGCCCCACCGGTGGGCACTCGGCGGCCGACAAGCAGGTGCTGGAAGACACGTACGCCGCGTTGCAGCGCAACCCGTGGGTCCACCAGGTCCACCAGGTCCGCCGGGTGTATGGCGAGCAGCCGGGCGATACGATCGAGATCGACTGCGACTTCCGCGCGCCGATCGCGCTGGTGAAATGGGGCATCTACTACTGGCTGGTCGATGGCAACGGCGTGAAGCTCCCCGAACAGTACACCGCCGACCTGGTGCCCAAAATCGTGCTGGACCAGAACAAGCGCCCCGCGATCCGCATCATCGAAGGCGTCAAGCTGCCCCCACCCGAAACCGGCAACCCGTGGCACGGCGACGATCTGCACGCGGCGCTGGACATGATCAAGCTGTTGTACGGCCGACCGTTCGCCGACGACATCGTGAAGGTCGACGTCACCAATATTGCCGGCCGGGTGGATGGGCGCGAGGCCCAGGTCGTGTTGGTGACCAAGTGGGACACGCAGGTGCGCTGGGGCCGCCCGGTGAACGCGAAGGACTTCATCATTGAAGCGCCGGTCGCCCGCAAACTGCAGGGCCTTCAGGACGTTTACGCCCAGTACAAGCGCGTGGACGCGGGCAAGCCGTGGATCGACGTGCGGTTCGACAAGATCACGCACCCGGTGTCGACGCCCGCACCCACGCCACCGGCGGGCGCCTCGGCGAACGTGACACCGTGACGGCGCCTCACCCCACCCAATCCGTTGAGCCACCACCGCGCAGCGCGCCGGCCGGCGTCAACCACGCCAAGCAGCCTCACCGAAATCGCCCGATCATCTTCCCCCTACTGCTGTGGCTCGCGGTGCAGCTCGCCGCCTTGGTGGCCGGGGCGATGGGATGGCGGTGGTCGGCCAACTACACCGATCCGGGTGATCTTGAATCGTTGCGGTTGATGCTGATCGTGCAGGTGTCGGCGGCCGCGCTGTTGTCGCGGTACATCTGCCGGGATCCGATCGCGACAATCGCGTGTGCGTTCACCGTCTGGCCCTTCGCAATTGGGGCGGCGTACTTATCGGCCACCCCCTTCTTCTGGACCGCCTTGGCGGCGACCTACATTTCCGTCTGGGTGCTTAGCCTGGGGCTGCTGAGGCACGTACCCGCTCCACTTTCCACCACAGTGCCCGCTTTGCTGGCGATGATCGTGCTGGGCGTGCCCGGGTTGAACTACCTCTCACAGGAGTTCGGCAGCGGAAAAACCTTCGAAATTGGGCCGATCTACGACATTCTCGACCTGATGAACGGCACCGGTAACGCCGGTAACGTCCTCCTCCCCACTGTAGTCGTCCTCGCAGGCCTCGTGTTTAGACTGCGTAATCATTAAGCAACTTGCGACAAGTTCTACACAAGTTATCCACAACCAGAACCCCCATTTTCACGCGACGAGCCCGTTTTCGTACGTTAAGACGGGAAACTTGAGTAATTTCTATAGCTTTCACGTTTTCGTTTGCAAAGTGGGCGAAAGTGGATAGATTTGGTGCATCGACGAACACGAGTGGAGCAAAGAGAGAAACCCCTTGCGACACCCGTTATTTGTCGATTCTCATGAACTGGCCGTCGACGACAAGAGTCGCCTCTTGGTGCCGGCCGAGTTCCGAAAGCGGTTGGATACGGAACGCGACGGTGAGGCGTTCTACCTGACCAGCGGCACGATCAACGGGAAGCCGTGGCTGTACACGGAACGGTACTACGAGTACCTGGCCTCCCGCGATCCCGGTGATTTGCTACCGGGTGAAGATCAGAACGCGTTTGAGCAGATGTACTACGCCTTGGCGAGTCGGCTCGAGATCGACAAGCAAGGCAGAATCCTGATCCCGGAGAAGACGCTGAAGCGCCTCGGGCTCGGGAAAGAGTTGACGATGTGCGGCGTTCGCGACCACTTGGAATTGTGGAACCGCGACGAATGGGAAGCGTACCGTACGTCACTGGAACAACGCCGTGCTGAAATCACGGCGAAGGAAAGTTTATCCCGTCGGTTGAACCCGCCGGCGCCTCAGGCTCGCTAGCCTGCATCAGGTGCCGGAACACGAGGATCTCGACGGGGGCATCGTCCCGAAGCCGGGGAAAAGCGGCGACGGACGCGATGTAGGTGGATCTCAATCATGTCCTCGGCCCGGGCAAGGGCCGGAACGTGCTGGTGTGGTTCTTACTCAGGGAAGAGTGGGACCCCCTCTGTTGAGTTTTGTTTGTCAGACGCTTGTTTCCGTCACGACCGATAGGTGTCGGTGGCGCCAGGGATGGTGCGCATCAACACGACTTCGCTTTGCCCCCGCAAGGACGCTTCCGGGCACGAAGTGATCGATCCGAACCCGCGCGCCACAGGATGTGGCAATCTGGTTCGCGGCCGTGACAGGCGCAAGTGGTAGTGGACCGGGTCGGGTTCAGGTGTGTACCCGCCCCGCTGCATTACGGCATCGCCCGCCGATCGTCCAAACGGATCATCGGTGTCGCGACGGACCGCTACGCCCCAAGGACTCGGGCGGTCGGCGGGTGGTGCCCTCTGCTACGCAAAAGCCTGATCTGGACGCCCGGTACCCCGTGTCGAAGACTGCGCGTGGTATCGGTCGCCCTGTCGGGTCGCTTTCATCCGAATCTACCGCACGAGCCGTGCACCGTTCTTGCGTCAGGATGATGCTTGAACGGTTCCCGGAACGACGGCAGAGTCGGATCGCATCAAAGATCGCCGATCACCTCATGGATAGAGGCGGCCGGTGAGTCAGTGCTGTCGCGATACACGTGGAGTCGTCTCACGGATGGGGCCCCCTGCCTCTTGCTAAAGGGGGGGATTGGACGCCCGACTCTGCCGTATCGTACCGGGAATTTTCTAACTTGTTGATGCCTCGCCACAGGCATGACGATCGCGGCTCGCGCCACCATCGTTCTGGCTGGTCCGACTCGCAGCTGCGCGTCGGATGCGTTCTCACGATCACTGCTATCGACGAAACCCACTGCGAAGGCTCAGGTCTTCCTGTCGCATCCCACCCCTGCTTCTAGAGACGATACGCCCCTGCTGTCGTTACAGCGAACATCGCCCGAACTGTAGGATTATTCACAAAACAGGATCCGATTGCAAGCTGAATCCGCTTAGGGTTTTCAGTCAGTTCAAAGGAAAATTGCCTTAAGGCTGGCGGACGCAGCCCTGTTGCCCTGCGCCCCGTTGTCATCCCGATGGGAGCCTTAGGCGACCTGAGGGATCTCGAACGACGGACGTTTCTCGGCCTTGGGAGATGGGTCAGGTCGGCAAGCCTCCCATCGGGGTGACATCTCCCGGATTAATGCAGAGTTTCTGACCGCTAGCTTAGAGCCGCTTCACTGGGGCTCCCTCGCGTAATGCGCCTGTTTTTGCCTGCCCGACCCAAGGTCCGCGTTACACCAGACCCTCCCACCGTCAGCCTGCAGCCTCTTCCCGTAGCATGGCCGTCCCCGCGATTGCCTGTCGTCGACTGCACCCGTACGCTGACGTGCATGTCCGACGAGCAAGCCATTGGTCACGATCCGGTCCTGCTGCGCGAATGCCTGGAAGGGCTAGCCGTCGGTGAAGGCAAGACGATCGTCGACTGCACGCTCGGGCGAGGCGGGCACTCGTTGGCGATCGCCAAGGCGCTTGGCCCCACCGGCACGCTGATCGCGCTCGACGCCGACCCACGGAACTTAGAGTTTGCCCAATCCCGCCTGAACGCCGCCGGCATCGCCGCCAATGTACGGCTGTTCCACGCCAACTTTGCCGAGCTATCGGACGTGCTGACTGCCGCCGAGGTACCGCTGGTCGACGGCATCCTCGCCGATTTGGGCATCAGCACGAATCAGCTCTTCGACGAGCAGTACGGTTTGTCGTTCGCCGCGGCCATGCCGCTCGACATGCGCATCGACCCGCGCACCCGCCCCAGCGCCGCCGACGTGGTGAACACGATGAAGGCCGACGATCTGGCCAACGTCCTATATAATTTGGCCGACGAACGCTATTCCCGCCGAATTGCCCGAAAGATTGTGGAGGCCCGCCGGGTTTCGCCGATCACTACTACGGATCGGTTAGCGGACCTCGTGCGGTCCGCGATACCCAAACGAGGTGGACCTCCGGAACGGATCGACCCGGCCACCCGCACGTTTCTGGCGCTTCGCATGCACGTCAACGCCGAGCTGCACAATCTGCAGACCCTGCTGACGACCGCACCGAAGCACCTGAAGCCCCGCGGGCGACTGGCGATCATCAGCTTCCAATCGACCGAAGATCGATTTGTGAAGACGGCGTTCCGGTCGGCGGACGAGCGCGGCGAGCTTTCGGTCATCACGAAGAAGCCCGTCACCCCATCCGACGACGAACTGACCGCCAACCCTCGAAGCCGATCCGCGAAGTTACGCATAGCGGCCAAGGTTTGACCGCTGTGCCGTGATGGAAACGACACGATCCGCCCCGGACGCCGATCGCGGTGAACGGAAGGCGTGGGCAGTAGGCAGTGATGATCGGGCAGTGAAGCGAGACGCCACGTTCTCCTTCGCCGCCCGATAACCACTGCACACCGTCCACTACTTCCTCCCACGATTGGCCCCTCAGGCGATTCAATCGTATCTCCGTCATGGCAGACGCGCAGAACCGGAAGGATCGAGGCTCACATGACCCGCGAAACGAAGATCGGCCTGTTGGTTGGGCTGGCGTTCATCATCGTCATTGGCATCCTGTTGTCCGACCACCTCACCAGCACGACCGAGCCCGCCTCGGCACAGCTGAGCCTCGTGGGCCCCAACGGGCGTGAAGGTCTGACGATCATCGGGCGTCCGAGCGTGCCCGTGACCATCGAGCCCCCACCGGCCGTCGAACCGCGCAACCGCGTGGTGACCGTCGAGGAGATGAAGGCCCCGGAGACCATGGACTCGGTCATCCGCCTGGCCCCCAACCCGGTGGCCCCCGGCAACTCGCGAGCCGTCACGATCAACGTCAACGGCGGCGCCACGCCACCCGCACAGACCGACGTGCTGACGCAGCTGGCCCAAAAGCTGCCGGGCGACCTGGAACTGGTGACGCCCCCCGCGGCGCTGGTGACCGAGTCCGTCGCTCCGCAGACCCTGACGGTCGTTGTGCCCCCCGCACCGACGCCCGGTGTGATCGAATACACGGTCAAGGAAGGCGACAGCCTCGGCCGCATCGCCAGCCGGTTGATGGGCAGCAGCAAGAAGGCCAATCAGGACGCGATCATGGCCGCCAACCCGTCGATGAAGGGCGACCCCGACCGCATTATCGTTGGCCGCGTCTACCTCATCCCGACGGGCGCCACAGCCACTGCCACCGTCGCCACCGCGATCGAGCCCACTGCCACGAAGGTGACGAAGAAGACTAAGGCCACCACTGACGGTGGCACCTACTGGTACAACGTGAAGGAAAACGACAACCTCTGGAAGATCGCCGCCGACCAGCTGGGCAACGGCAACGCGTGGACGGCCATCAAGGAACTGAACAAGGACATCCTCAAGGGTGGCGAGACGCTGCACACCAACATGCGGCTCCGCCTCCCCGCCAAGCCCGTGAACAACGCGACGGCGTCGATCCGAGACTAAAAGTACGGATGAATGCGGAAGACTGAAGGATGAAGAAGCCTTCAGCCTTCCGCTTTTCAGCCGTCCCCGTTCCACCTTCCCCCTACCAGCCATGCTCAAACTTCTGATCTGCACCTTCACCACGTTTGCGATCGCCGTCGTCATGCTGCAGTTGCGGCAGGAACGCCGGGAGATCGCTTACCAGTCGAACGCGCTGCACGACAAGATCGAGGCGCAGCAGTCGAAGCTGTGGAACCAACAGCTGCAGATCGCAACCTACACCTCGCCGAACGCGATCAAGCGCACCGTCGGCGACCACGAGCTGCAAATGTCCACCGTCACCCCCGATTAACGCCGCTGCCTGCGCTTCTGCTTTCCGGCGTCACTCTTCTGCAGGGCAGGCATTGCTGCCGGTCTCTCGCCAAGTCCGCCTCTCTCCAGACCTACGTACAGCAACGCCACCAAAAGTCGCAACCGGCAGAATTTTATCGCATTCTGCGAGTAACGGGTCTGTGTTTGTCAGGTATATCAAAGGGTGTGTCATTGGCCGCGCTATGTCGCGGCTGCCCTTCCTGGCGAGACGGAGTTAATCCTGATGCGTAACTTGTTTGCCCGAACGGCGTTGGCCGTATTGTCGATCTGCCTGATGAATGTCGTTCCCGTGCAGGCCGACGAGGTCCTGCCGTTGGTTGAGGTGACCGACCTGGGCGCCGTCGAGCGGTTCACGACCACGCCGCAGGTGACGCTGGTGAAGCGTGACGGTGGCGTGGCGGTGACGGTGGCCCCGGGCGACGAAGGCTACCCGGGCGTGAAGGCGGCGCCGGCCGAGGGGAAGACGTGGGATTTGTCGCAGTTCGGGCGCGTCGAAGCCAAGATCACCAACGTCGGCACCAAGACGGTCAACGTGACGCTGCGCGTTGACGACGACGGCGACTGGAAGACGAACCCGTGGAACGGTGAGAACGTCAGCGTGAAGCCAGGCGAATCGGGCACCGTGAAGGTGATCTTCGGCCACTCGTGGGGGTACAAGCCGGCGCACAAGCTCAACGCGGCGAAGGTCGTCAGCGTGCAGCTGTTCACGGGCAAGGTGAAGGAACCGATCGAGTACCGCATCGACTCGCTCGTGGCCACCGGCCCCGCCGGTGAGAAGCCGCCGGAGAAGGGCCAGGACCCCAGCGCGACGCGCACGAAGCCGACCGACGGTCACATCCTGGGCAACGGGGCTACGCTCGACGCGTCTAAGCAGTTGGCCGTCAAAGGTGGCGCCGCGGCCGAAGCCGTTGATGGGTCGGCGGTTCGGGTGACGTTCCCCGCGGGCAAGAAGGACGCCGTTGCAAGCGTGAAACCCGTGGTGGGCCGGTGGGATCTGACCGATTACCTGCAGGTAAACGTTGAACTGCAGAACGCCGGGCAATCGGCGGTATCGCCGCGCGTGCGGCTGGAAAGCAATAACGGCGCGACGGATTGGTTGAAGCTTGACCCGATCGCGCCCGGCGCCACGGCGCAGGTCGCCGTGCCGTTTGGTGGCAAGGTGTGGGACGGCAACATCGGCAAGGAGAGCGGCAACAAGTTTGCCAGCGACGCCACCAGCGGCGTCGCGTTCGCGCCGCAGGTGGACGGTGGCGCGCAATCGCTCGTCGTGAAGTCGGTGTCGGCCGTGCTGCCGCCCGCCCCGGAACTGCCGTCGTGGGTGAACAATCGCCCGCCGACCGAGGGCGACTGGAAGCTGACGTTTGAGGACACCTTCGACGGCACGCAGATCGACACGAACAAGTGGAACCTGCACACCGAGAACTTCTGGGACAAGCGCACCTACTTCAGCCGTGACAACGTGATCGTGAAGGACGGCCAGGTGCACCTGCGTTACGAGAAGCGCACCGTGCACAAAAACGACAGCGGCACCGGTGACACGCGCGACTACGTCTGCGGCTTCCTGGACGCCTACGGCAAGTGGGCCCAGCGCTACGGCTACTTCGAGGCGCGCGTGAAGCTGCCGACCGCCCCGGGCCTGTGGCCGGCCTTCTGGACCATGCCCGACCGCGGTGCCGACAAGGGCCCGCAATGGGTGCGCGCCAGCACCGAAAAGGGTGGCATGGAACTGGACATCATGGAACACCTGACCCGCTGGGGCCCCTATCGCTACAACGTCGCCCATCACTGGGACGGGTACGGCGATAAGCACAAGTCCAACGGCACCTCGTGGGCCTACTTCCAGCCCGACAAGGACGGCTTCGTGAACGCGGCCGTGCTGTGGCTGCCCGGGTCGACGACCTACTACGCCAACGGTCAGATCATCGGCAAGTGGGAGGACGAGCGCGTCGGCAGCGTGGAGTCGTACCCCATCCTGTACATGGTCAGCGGCGGCTGGGACAACAACCGTCTGGATGACGCACAACTGCCGGCCGACTTCGTCGTCGATTACATACGCGTCTGGCAACGGGCAGACCTGGCCTCCGATGTCGACAGCGCACCGATGACGGGCAAGTAAACGGGGCGGGTTCGGCGACGGCGCGAAAACCGCGCCGTCGCCGATTCGTTTCGCGAGCCCTGGCGCTGCGGCCGCGATTTGCTCTACACGTAGCATGGGCGTGCCGCCAATAACTGTGGCTACGACGAGCGTCGCGATTAGTGGCGAATAGCGCCGACGAAGCGGCAAGCCATTGAGAAACCTTCCGGCCTTATTACAGACATGGGCGAGACGCCCATGCTACGGGCCGAACGGATCAGGACAGGGCTTTGCACTTGAGGAAACCTCGTCATCCTGAGAATGTGTTAGAGAACACGGTCGCGGCTGCCTTGCCGTGGCATGGGCGTCTCGCCCATGCCTGTGGTCTGGAATGAGAAGCTTCATTTATTGGCCGCTGCGCCGACCAAGCCGCTGCAACCAACGCTGTCTTGCGGCCTCACCACACGCATGGGCGAGACGCCCATGCCACGGTCGGAGCGGACGCGGCACTGTTCTTTAAGACCCTCTGAGGTACTCCGAAGGAACTCCCCCGGTATTCGCTTCGAGAAGAATGAGATCCTTCGGCGTACCTCAGGATGACGAAACTTTGGGGGAACAGCGCCGGCCGCCACTTAGTTCTGATCGTTCCACGACCCCGGCATGGTTCGCTGCACGGGCTGCGTGCGCGGATCGTCGTCCTTCACTTCCAGCACGGTACCGGCGTCGATCGCGGGCATGTCGGTGGGCGCGATTGCCTCGCCGTCGCCCAACGGCGTGCGGGTGACGACGCGCACCTTCTCGTGCACCATGCCCGCCTTGTACGCGGCCACGATGATCGACCCGAACACCACCAGGTACACCGCCACCGCGTAGCGTGTGCGAACGTAGACCATCACGCCGCCCAGCAGCGCGAACATGATCGCCAGGCCGTACGCGATCAGCACGGTCTGCTTCACGCTGAAGCCACGGCTGACGAGTTGGTGGTGGAAGTGCTGCTTGTCGGCGCTGAACAGCGGTCGGCCGTTCACCCATCGGCGGATGAAGGCGAGCGCGGTATCCAGCACGGGCAATGCGAACATCACGAGGGTTGCCAGGAACCACTTGGGCCGTTCCTGGGCCATCAGGATGATCATCACCGCGCAGCTGAAGCCCAGAAACATGCTGCCGGTATCGCCCATGAAGATGCTGGCAGGGTTGAAGTTGTACGGCACGAACCCCAGCACCGCCCCCAGCAGCGCCAGGCCAAGCACGATGCGCAGCGCGTCGGAGTTGGTGTTGATGCCCCCGCCGTTCATCGCCAGGTGAACCGCGACGAACAGGAAGCCTGCCGCGATGATCGCCGTCACGCCACCGCAGAGGCCGTCGAGGCCGTCCATGAGATTCGTGGCGTTACAGCAACCGACGACCACCACGATCACGAAGATGCCACTGGTGAGCCAGACGATCCAATCCAGCACGAAGTTGCTTCCGTCGTGCGCAATGCCGGCCGGTATGCTGGGGATGACCTTGTTCAGGAACGGCAGCAGCATCGCGATGATCGGCTTGGCCGCCTCGTGCCCGACGCGCTCGGCCCAGAGGAACAGCGCCGCCAGCAATTGGCCACCGATCTTCACCACCGGTCGCAGACCATGAATGTCGTCCCACAGGCCCAGCATGAGGATCAGGCAGGCGCCGATGACGATGCTGAACTTGATGATCAGGTGCGACGTCGGCCAGCCGGTCGGCACCGCGTGCAGCGTGAGGAACTGGCTGATCGCCAGCCCACCCAGCCACCCGAGAAACACCGCTACGCCGCCCAGGTACGCCACCGGCTCGCTGTGCATCTTGCGCAAACGGTCCGGGCGGTCGACGATGTCGTAATGCACCGCGACCACGCGCATGATCGGCGTGAATAGGAACGCGACGAGGAACGAGATGTAAAAAACGTAAATGTACGGCGACAGCACCGTGTCGGCGGAGAACTGGCTGAATTGTGCGAGCAAAGGCAGCATCCGCGCTCCGTAAACCCAACGTGACACACGATCTGAGTGCCGCCCCAACCGCGAGTGGCAAGATTATACGGCGGCCCACACGCCACGAACAGTCTTATCGTCTGTATCGGTCATATCGAACAGGTGCTTTGGGCGCTAAGTGGGGATTAAACCTGCTCGGTCGCGGTCACGTTGGCCCTCTTTCGTGCTGTTGGCCGTCGGCAAACGGGAGCGTGCGCGGAGTATTTCGTCCGATATTGATGCGCCAAGCCGGCGAGCGGCCCCCTATCGACGCTGCCGTCCAGCGATGCTACCCTCCCCCATCACCTGTCAGACGAACAACACGGAGCGACGCGAACGATGACCTGCCCCCATTGCAGCCAGAAGAACCCCTCGAACGTGCGTTACTGCTCTCGCTGTGGTGGTTCGCTGGTGGGCGAGCCGAAGTTCAACCGCGGATGCTTCATCCCGATGCTGCTCATCCTGAGTGTGCTGGTGATGTCGTGGGGGATGTTCGAACTGGTACGGCACGCGGACTCGATCATCCCCATTCACTGGTTCGCCTCGCCAGACGCCGAGCCGACGCAACCCACCACCGCACCGGCGCAACCGTAGACGCATCGCCGGCAAACCCGGTTGAATGCGCGCGCAAAAAAGAGAGCGAAAGGGGTCGCAGAGGGGGGGACTGCGACGGGGATCTTTCGCTCTCATTCTGCAGGATGACAGCCATCGTCATCCACTTTTTTCTTTATCCAGCCCGATCGGCTGACGATGGGACTATACGCCACCTATGGAGCAAGGCCAATGAATGAAAGTCTTCGTAGGGAAAGTCCGCTGACTCCGTCGCGTTCCACGCCACGCACATCACAGGGCAACCGCCTGCCCGAGCCGCGCGCTGGCGCGGGCGGCGTCCAGCAACTGCATGGTCGTCAGCACGCTTTGCGCCAGCACCGCCGGTTGACCACCGCCCGCAACGGCGGCGGCGAACTGGTCCCAGATCATCGTCTCGGTTAGCCCGGGTCGCGCCGTCGGCAGCGCGCGGCTTTGCCCGCCCTCCGCGGGCGTGAACTGCAGCTGCGCCCAGACGTTCGTATCGAACGCAGGACTGTGCGGCGCCGAGGCGCTGCCGAGCGCGCCGTCGAGGTGCCAGCGGGGCAGTGGGCGAGCCGTGGTGGTGTTGATCTCGACCAGAGCTGCCACGTCGTTGTCGAAGTCGATCGCGACGCGCGCGAAGTCGTCGCAGTCACGGCTCCAGACGTTGGCGCGCAGCTGCGCGAACACGCGCACCGGTCTGGCCGGCAGCAGCAGTTGCCAGAGCTGGTCGACGAAGTGCGAGCCCCAGTCGTACAGCCCCCCACCGCCGAACGCCGCCTCGTTTCGCCAGTTGGGCCGATACTCCTTCGCCGCCGGCCCCACGCACGAGGCGAACTGACCGAGGCGGCTTTCAATGTTGATCAGCTTGCCCAGCACGCCGGAGCTGATCGCATCCTTCACCGTCAGGTAGTCGATGTCCCACCGCCGATTGTGGAAGACGCTTAGCATCAGCCCCCGGCGGTCCGCCTCGACGGCCAGATGCTCGCTTTGCGCGAAATCGACCGCCATCGGCTTCTCGATCATCACGTGCTTGCCCGCAGCGATCGCCCGCATCGCCAGATCGAAGTGCATCGCAGTCGGCACCGCGATCAGCACGGCTTGTACCGTGCTGTCGTTCAACAGTTCGTCCACGTCCGCGGTCGTGCGCAGGCCGCGCGATTCAGCCAGTTCCCGCCGGGCCGGCGTCGCGTCGGCCACGCCGGCAACGCGGGTGGTCTTGCTCGCGCCGATCCAGCCCGCGTGTTCGGCGCCGATCCGTCCGAAACCGATGATGCCAAGGTTGAGCATATCGCTCATGATAGGGAGCGGATGAAGGTACGCGAAGGCGCGAAGAAACGAAGGAAACGCGAAGGGCTGCGAGAAAGAACAGACCGCATGGGGCCTGTGCACTTCACGAAAGGGCCGCGCAGTTCGTCATCCTGAGGTACTCCGAAGGATCTCCCCCGTATTCGTCCGGAACGTATTGATCAACGGACGATGCTCCCCCTCTCCCTCCGGGAGAGGGCAGGGGTGAGGGCCCGAAGATGCGTAACGCTTCCCCTAGGCTTGCGACGCAATTTGCGGCTGGCGATTTCACAATCGGACGCGTTCCGGGCTGCGAAACCGCAAGCGAGAGATGAGAACGGGTGGCCGATTCGCAAGTCGCTCGTATGACGTACCCTCACCCTAGGCACTGTCTGACGGATCGCGCGTGGGCGAGAAGATTGTCATCCCGACCCTAGCGGTAGCGACCCGACCCATCTCCCGATGGCGTGAATCGCTCGTCATTCGAGATCCCTCAGGTCGCCTTAGAGCGTGTTATGCACTTTCCAGCTCAGAAACTGGCTTGGTGCCACGGTTTGGTACGCCAAGCCGTGTCTGCGTGTACCGGCACGGCTTGGAGTACCAAACCGTGGCACCCAGCGTCGTCACGCCTGCGGTACTGACCCCGAAAGTGCCTAACCCTCTCCCGGAGGGTGAGGGAACCAGAAGGAGTTCCCCTTCGCGCTTCCGTCACGCCTTCTTCGCGACCTTGGCCCCAAATTCACGGGCGCGGCGTCGCCAGCGTCCGATCGATCGTGTCGATGTCCTCATCGTGCAGGTGGTGTTCGATCCACTCCGCCGCATCGTGGACGTGGTCGGCGGGCAGGCCGACCTGGTCCTTCAGGTACTGTTCCCACAAATCGTGCGCCCGGCGCAACCGACTGCTGCGGGCGGCGCCGGCGTCGGTCAGGAAGACGTTGCGCATGCTCATCGCCACCCAGCCGCGCTCGATGCCCCGCTTCAGCGCCCGCTGGAACGCGCGCGGCGACACCCGCAGTTCCGCAGCGACCGTTTCCGGTGGCACCGGCACCGCGCCCGACAGGCCGGCGCGGGCGCCGAGCTCGTCGATCGTCTTCAGCACGTTCTCCACCGCGATCGTCCGCTGAAGCCGCACACGGGCGATCACGCGTTGGGCTAAGCCGCGCGGGCCCAGCAGCCAGCTGAGGATAAAGATTGCGAACCCCATCGCGCAGATCGCGCCGGCGGCGCTCGTACCCTGGAACGCGCGCAACGGGCCCAGCGGGCTGCTGATCCAGTATCCCAGCACCGTCGCCAGCAGCGCCTGCCCCGCGGCCAGCAGCAGCATGATCGACATGCGGTCGGTCCATAACCGCGCCGTTGCGCCGGGCATCACCAGCAGCGCAACGGCCAGGATCGCGCCGACCGATTCGAAGCTCGCGACGACCGTGACCGATAGCACGCCCATGAGCGCGTAGTGCACGAGCGCCGCGTTGATGCCAAGGCTGACTGCCAGCCCAGGGTCGAACGTGCAGAGCACCAGCCTGCGGAAGAAGACGATCAGCCCCACCACCACCGCGATCGTCAGTCCGATCATCGGCAGCATCATGGAGAGCGGGTTGTCCGGGTAAATGAAGTGTTCGAGGTTGCCGTACAGCACGCAGCCGACGTCGAGGTCACCGCTGCCGCCGTACAGGTTGACCATCACCACACCGATCGCAAACAGCGTGGTGAAGACGATGCCAAGCGACGCGTCCTCCTTCACCCGGCTGTGCTCCTGCACCGCCTGCACCAACACCGCCGCCACCATGCCGACGGCGCTGGCGCCGATCAAAATCCACGGCGAGTGCAACGACCCGCCCAGCAGAAACCCGATCACCACGCCGGGCAACACCGCGTGCGATAACGCATCGCCGAGCAACGACATCCCGCGCACGACCAGAAAGCACCCAATCAGGCCGAGCGTCACCGACACCATCGCGCCCTGCACGATGATCGGCCAGTAGATCCGCAGTTCGGTCGCGGTCCAGGGGTCGATGAGGCTGTGAAGGATGGAGAACATCGTGACTTTCAATCGGAGGAGATCGTTCTCCGGTTCCCTCTCCCGGTACCCCGGGAGAGGGTTAGGGTGAGGGTGATTTCGAACTGCTGACGGCTCTCGTACGAACGAATCACCCTCACCTAGCCTCTCCCGGAGTACCGGGAGAGGGACCAGACCAAGCTCCTGTTCACTACTACGGAATCACACTCCCATGCGGGTCCTTCGCTGGGTTGTCGAGCATTTCTTCCAATTTCGCCAGCACGTCTCGCGGCAGCACGTGTTCAATGTATTCCGCGTCGGCATGCACATGATCGACCGCCAGTTTCGCCTCCTGCGTCAAGAACAGTTCCCACAACCGATGGTTCCGCACGACCTGCCGTGCGGTGGCCAGGCCGGATTCGGTCAACACGAGCGGATCGGGACTATTCTTGGCGATCCAACCGAAGCTCGCCGCCAGCTTCGCCATTCGGCGGACGTGCGCCGGCGACTCGTGGCGAATCGCGACGATGTCGTCGATGCCGAAGCGCAGGTCGGCCTGGTTCTGGCGGCGTTCCAGGATCAGGTACATCGCGCGCAGCAGGTTCTCGGCCCCGGTGCGCCGCCGCTGCTGCCACACGCGCCGCAGGCGCGGCAGCAGGCCGTGCCGGGGGGATAGCAGGAACGCACCGGCGAACAATGTCGACGCGCCCAGCACCATGAACGACCCCGTCGGCAGCGTCGGCCCGAGCAGACTCAGGATGGCGCCGGCGAACCCCGCAACCGCGCCGAACAGGCCGGCGAGGATCGCCATCTTGTACAGGCGATCGGTCAGCAGGTACGCGGTGGCCGCGGGCGTGATCAGCATCGCGCTCACCAGCACCACGCCGACGGCTTGAATGCTGATGACGATCGCGACGGTCAGCAGCGCCGTCAGCAGGTGTTCGATGAGGCGCACGCGCACCCCGACGCTTTGCGCGAACTGTTCGTCGAAGCTGCTGAGGGCCAGCTTGCGCCAGAAGACGACGACGCACCCGAGCGCGATTGCCGCCACGATCGCCATCAGTTGCACGTCGGCGAGGCTGATGCCGGCGATCTGGCCGAACAGGAACTTCTCCAAGCCCGCCTGTCCGCCCGCCGGCGTCGTTTGAAGCATCTTCATCAGCACGATGCCGATGCCGTAAAACCCGGTGAAGACGACGCCCATGCACTCAGCGATCTTCAGCACCGTCGTCTGCCGCAGCCACCCGATCAACGCCGCCGCCAGCAATCCCGCCACCATCGCCCCAAGCAACATCGCCGGCGTGCTGCGGCCGTGACCGGTGACCATCCACGAGAACCAGAACCCCACCAGCACGCCCGGCAACACCGCGTGCCCGATTGCATCGCCGAGCAAACTTTGGCGGCGCAGCACGATGAACGTACCCAGCACGCCACAGGTGACGCCGAGCAGCAGCGCGCCCCAGACGACGCAATCGGTGCCGGTGATGCGGTTGTCGACGAGTTCCGCGAAGAACGTCGCGAGCTGACGCAGAGCAGTCGAATCGGTCGAGAATTGGGCGGCGAGGATGGTCATAACCGTACGTTCGCGTCTTACCCCTCTCCCGGTACGCCGGGAGAGGCTGGGTGAGGGTGATTCGAACCGCTGACGACTCTCGTTAGAACAAAATCACCCTCACCCTAACCCTCTCCCGGAGTACCGGGAGAGGGAATCAGAGTTCTACTTCCCCGTCGGCCCGTCTCCCACTTCCACTTCTTTATGCGGCCGGCGCGGTGGGCCGATGCCGCGCTCGGCTCTGGCGACGGCCTCGGCGACGTCGGCGAGGATCGTCAGGCGCCCGCCGAAGGTTTTTTGCAGCAGTTCGGGCGTGAAGACGTCGGCGATCGGGCCGAAGGCGACCAGGCGCATGTTCAGCAAGATCAGCATGTCGAAGTACTGCTGGGCGGTCTGCAGATCGTGGTTAACCACCAACACGGTCTTGCCCGCGGCGCGCAGGTCCTGCAGCAGTTTGACGATCGCCGACTCCGTCGCGGCGTCAACGCCGGCGAACGGTTCGTCCATCAAATAGATGTCGCTGTCCTGCACGAGCGCGCGGGCGAGGAAGACGCGCTGCTGTTGCCCGCCGGACAGGTTGCTGATCTGCCGCGTCGCGAACGGCAGCATCCCGACCTTGTCCAGCGCCTGCCGTGCGCGGTCCTTGTCGGTCTTGCCGATGCGCCTGAACCAGGGCACCGTGCCGTACCGGCCCATCAATACCACGTCGAGCACGGTCACCGGGAACGTCCAGTCGACGCTCTCCCGCTGCGGCACGTACGCGACGCGATGGCGCATCGCGCCGATCGGCTGGCCCATCACCTGCACCCACCCGCTGCTCGTCGGCAGCAGCCCCATGATCGCCTTGATCAACGTGCTCTTGCCCGCCCCGTTGGGCCCGATGATGCCCACCAGGTTTCCCTGCGGCACCGCCAGGTCGACGTTCCACAGCACGGGCCGGCGGTGATAGCTGACCGTGAGGTCGTGTACCTCAAGGGCAGGGGTGTCAGAATTTGCGATTTGCGATTTGCGATTTGCGATTGCCGGGGCCGCAGTGTGCAAAGTGTCAGCCATGTTGGAATCTCTCTGTTCAATCGCAAATCGCAAAATGCAAATCGGCAATCACCGCGTCAGCGCCTTCACGATCGTCTCAACGTTGTACCGCATCATGCCTTCGTACGTATCCACCGCATGTCCCGCGTGTTGCCCCGGGCTGCCCAAGGCGTCGCTATACAGCTCTCCACCAATCGTGACGTTCCAACCTTTCGCACGGCAGTCGTCGCGCACGCGTTCGATCGTCTTCGGGCTGACGCTGCTCTCGACGAAGATCGACGGCACCTTCTTCTTCATGATGAAGTCGACGGCGTTGTTGATGTTCGCCAGGCCCGCCTCGGTTTCGGTGCTGATGCCCTGCAGGCCGAAGACCTGCACATCGTAGGCGCGGCCGAAGTAGTTGTAGGCATCGTGGCTCGTCACCAGTACCCGCTGCTCTTTTGGCAACGGTGCGAACGTGGCGAGGTTGTCGGCGTGCAGCTTGCGCAGCGATTCGACCACCGCATCGCCCCGCGCCGCGAAGTCGGCGGCCTTGTCGGGATAGTTGCTCGCCAACGACGCGGCGACGGTGCGGGCGGCGTGCTCCCACAGTTGCGGGTCGAACCAGACGTGCGGGTCGTGCGAGCCGGCGTCGCCGATCAACCGCTCGTGCGGCATGTCCTTCGTCACCGCGACCGCCCGCTCACCACCACGCTCGAGCATCTCGACCATCGTGCCTTCGAGGTGCAGGCCGTTGTAGAAGACGAGGTCCGCCCGCTTCAGGTCGGCCACGTCGACCGGCGAAGGCTTGAACGTGTGCGGATCAAGGCCAGGGCCGATCATCACCTTCAGTTGCACGGCGTCGCCCCCAATCGCGCGCACGAGGTCGCCGATCATCGTGGTCGTCGCAACCACCTTGGGGGCCTCGGTTCGGTCAGACGTCGACGCGGCCCCGCAGCCCACCAGCAAAGCCAGAAACACCAGAGACCACATTTTCATAATTCAACCTCTTAATTTTGACTAATCAAAATAGCGTGCTCATACTAGGCGAACTACAATGGCAGGTCAACTGTGGCGAAATCGCGGGGTGGGTTAAGTCAACGGTGAAGCCCCGCGAGAAAACAGGCGAAAATTGGAAAAATGGCCAGTGTTACCGTCGAAAATTACCTGAAACACCTCTACGTGCAGCAGCAGCACGCAGTTGCAGGTGCGCTCGTGCCGATGGGTAAGCTGGCGGCCGCGATGGGCGTGGTGCCGGGGACCGCCACCACGATGGTGAAGGCGCTGGCCGATTCCGGGCTGGTGCAGTACGAGCCGCGCGAGGGTGTGCGGCTGACCCATCCAGGCGAGCAGTTGGCGCTGCACGTCCTAAGGCGGCACCGGCTGGTCGAACTCTTCCTCGTAAAGGTGCTCGGGCTCGATTGGAGCCACGTCCACGCCGAGGCGGAAGAGCTGGAACACGCGATCAGCGACCGGGTGCTGGAACGCATCGACGCCCTGCTCGGCCACCCGCAGACCGACCCGCACGGCGACCCGATCCCCACCGCCAGTGGTGAGGTCGCCTCCCCCACCCTCGCCAGCCTCGCCGACGCCGCGGTGGGCAAACCGCTGCGCATCGCGCGGGTCATTGATCAGGATCCCGCGTTTCTGCAGTTCGTCCACCGTTGCGGCCTAACGCCCGGCGTCGCGGTGGTGGTTGAGCGGAAGGAGGCCGTGTCGGATTCGATCGTGGTCAAGCCCAAAGGCACGGCCGCCGTCACGCTCGGCACCGGCGCGGCGGCGAAGATCCTGGTGAAGGTATAGGCGCGCTGAGGGACGGTTGATTCACCAAACTCCTCGAGTCGCGCCAGCTGTCATCCCGATGGGAGGCTTGCCGACCTGAGGGATCTCCCAAGGCCGAGAACCGTCCGTAGCTCGAGATCCCTCAGGTCGCCAGGGCTCCCATCGGGATGACAACTGCGCGCGAGGCGACAGGGTTTTGTGCGCTAACCTTTAGGCTCCGCTTGGGATGCCAGTCCTGGAAGTCGTGGTGGACCTGACAGTCGGAAACTGCTTCACATTCCCCCACTTCGCCCGCTCCCCTCTGTCAACCTTCGCATTATCATCCCCGCTCCACCTCAACCACAGGAGCAGGATCATGTCCATCAACTATCGTCAACTCGGTCGCAGCGGTCTGAAGGTTAGCCCGCTTTGCCTTGGCACCATGAACTTCGGCCCGCAGACCAGCGAGCCCGACAGCTTCGCGATTATGGATAAGTCGCTCGAGATCGGCATCAACTTCTTCGACACCGCCGACGTGTACGGCTGGAAGAAAGGGGAAGGCGTCACCGAGAGCATCCTCGGCCGATGGTTTGCCCAAGGTGAGGGCCGGCGCGATCGCGTGGTGCTGGCGACGAAGGTGTTCGGCGACATGGACCTGCCCGGCACGCCCGACCCCAACTTCGCGCGCGGCCTGAGTGCCCGCAAGATCATCATGGCGTGCGAGCGCAGCCTGAAGCGCATGCAGACGGACTGGATCGACCTCTACCAGATGCACCACGTCGATCGGCAGACCCCATTCGAGGAAATCTGGCAGGCCTTCGAGGTGCTGGTGAAGCAGGGCAAGGTCGTCTACGTCGGCAGCAGCAACTTCGCCGGCTGGGACATCGCCACTGCCCAGTGGAGCGCGAAGGAGAAGAACTTCATCGGGCTGGTCGCTGAGCAAAGCGTCTACAACCTGGACAACCGCACGGTGGAACTGGAAGTCGTCCCCGCCTGCCGACACTACGGTTTGGGCATCATCCCGTGGAGCCCGCTGGCGGGTGGCTTGCTGGGCGGCGCGCTGAAGAAGCAGCAGAGCGGTCGCCGTAGTGGTGAAGGGTTTGAGAAGCGCGTCGAATCGAAGCGGACGCAGCTGGAAGCGTTCGAAGGGCTGTGTCAGGAAATCGGTGAATCACCAGCCGACGTCGCTTTGGCGTGGTTGCTCAGCAATCCTGTCGTGACCGCTCCGATCATCGGACCTCGAACCATGGAACAATTGACGGGTTCGCTACGGGCGACCGAGATCAAATTGTCGCCAGAGACGATGGCATCGTTGGATAAGATCTTCCCAGGTCCAGGTGGAGAAGCGCCGAAGCCGTACGCGTGGTAAGTCTTGTTGAGGGGACTCGATGTAGACCCTAAGGGGCTTGCCACTTCAGTGGCACGCTCCCCTGTCCTTCTCACAAACGCAAACGACGCCCCTGGAACTTTAGTTCCACGGGCGTCGCTTATTCTCGGTCTCTAGCGTGGGCGCCAGAGCGTGCCACTGAAGTGGCAAGCCCCTTGTAAGACTCCATGCGAGCGACTAGTTCATCTTCGCGGGCTCGAAGCCGGTGCAACCGCTGACGGGCGTCACCATCAGGTGAAGCGACACGTGCTGCGGATGACCGCACTCCTCAACCATGTCCGGCGGAGCCTGGTGCTTCGTGCGGATCTGCACGAGATTGGGCTCGTTGTTATGACCTTCGCCAAAGTGAGTGCAAAGACCGCATTGACCATCGTGAATTGCGAGCATGATAATCTCCTTTTGTTGAACCACTCTCGTATCCCCACTATCGCAACTCATGGGCCACCACTGCAAGAAAAAAGCCGGATGAGAATCAGATTCAACTACTTGATTTACATGGGTTTACGAGATTGTGTCTCAGCGGGCATGCAATTGTGACTCGGTCTCTATAAAGGCAATATATTAAGGGCGATGGACGGGCAGTTCTGAACGCGTTTGGAGTGGCCGAAAGGTGTTCGCAGTGGGAACGGGCCCCCTCCCAACCTCCCCCGGAGTACCGGGAGAGGGGCAGGAGCGTGCTCGCGACTCTAAACGCATCCTTAGGATGAAGAACGGCAGGACTCGTCAATTCAACGACGGATCGTCCGGCAGGTCTTCCGGTGTGGCCTTCAGTTCGGCCGTCAGGATCGTCACCCACTTCTGCCACTGGCGCGGCCCCGGGTCGAACACCTGCTTCGGCGTCACGGGCGCTTGCAGCCAAGAGCCGATCTCAATCTCCCCTTCGAGCTGTTCCGAGCTCCAGCCCGCATAGCCGGCGAAGAAGCGTCTGGCGGACCGGTCCTCGTCGCGCAGCAGGGCCTCCACATCGTCCCGGTCTGCGGTGAAGTGGACGCCGGGGGCGATCTCGATCTGCGAGCGGTTCGGGTCGTCGTGGACGACCACTAACGGTCCCTCGCACGGCCCACCGCCGTGCAGCGTGCCGGTGACCTCGATCGACTCGTCGTCCATCGCCTGCCGCACGACCTGCTGCAGCGAAACCTCCAGTGGCCGGTTGACGATCAGCCCTAAGGCGCCGTTCTCGTCGTGCGACACCATCAGGATCACCGCCCGCGCGAAGTTCGGGTCCAGCAACTGGGGTGAGGCGATCAGCAGCTTGCCTGTAAGCGACGACATGACCGGGTTCCCAAAAGCAATCCCTACGCCGCCTGTGGCAACACGTACCACAGGATCATCAGAAAATGGCAGACGCTGCCGGCGATCACGAACAGATGCCAGATCGCGTGGTTGAACGGTAACCTCTCCCACAGGAAGAAGATCACCCCACCACTGTAGGCCAAGCCCCCCGCCAGCAACCACGCCCAACCACCGGCCGGCATGACCGCGAGCATCGGCTTCACCGCCACCACGAGCATCCAGCCCATCGCCAGGTACATCATGGTCGACAGCAGGCGGAACCGTTCGACGAAGAACAGCTTCAGCACCACACCGATGGCCGCAGTGATCCAGATGATCGCAAAGAGCGTCCAGCCCCAGCTGCCATACAACGTGATCAACAGCACCGGCGTGTACGTGCCCGCGATGAGCAGGTAAATCGACGCGTGGTCCAAGATGAGCGCCCGATACTTCCACCGCCCGATCGGCAGCGCATGGTAGAGCGTGCTGGCCAGATACGTCAGCACGAGACACCCGCCGAACACGCTCAGCGTCACCACGCGCACGGTGTCCCCGGTGGCTTTGGCGAGCATCACCAGCACCACCAGCCCCGCGATGGCCAGCAGCGTGCCGATGCCATGCGTGATGGTGTTGACGATCTCCTCAAGTCTGGTTTCCAGATGCTTGGTCAATCCGTCCTTTGGCAAGGGCACCTTCGAGGCATTGCGCGGCCCCTCAACCTTAGCAGTCGTTCCGGAGTGAGTCACGCCGTGGCCACCACGGCTTCCCTTAGCTCGCGAAAGACCACCGCGAGGCTCGCCGGCGTGTAGTGTGCGTTCAGCCCGCTGGGGTTCGGCAACACCCAGATCAGAGCATCGCCGATGCGCTCCTCCTGTCGGCCCAGCGTCGCCTTCGGACGATCGAACGCAGACCGATAGGCCCCGATGCCCAGGAACGCCACGACGCGCGGCTTGTACTTCTTCACCTTCCGCGCCAGCGCCTTCCCGCCGGCGATCAGCTCATCCTTCGACAGTTCATCCGCGGTCGCGGTGGTGCGCATGACGACGTTGGTAATGCCGTACCCCATCTTCAGCAACTCCGCCTTCTCCGCGGGCAACAGCAACCGTTCGGTAAACCCACCGGCGTACAGCGCTGGCCAGAACCGGTTGCCCGGTTTTGCAAAGTGATGCCCCGTTGCGCCGGAGTACAGGCCGGGGTTGATCCCGCAGAACAGGATTTTCAGGTTCGGCGCGATCAGGTCCGCGATGGACTTGCCGTTGGCGGCAACAAGGTCGGCGCGGGTGGGCCTGTAAGGGGTTGATTTCATTCTGCTAGCCTGTTCCTCATCGATTCTGCGCGTTGCTCCGATTGCCGATTCCTTTTCACAATTGCTTCCGCCCGCTCGAAGACGCAACAGTTTCCCGGTACGCTGGTAGACCTTGTAAGCAATCGAGTCTCACTTCACCCCAAGGAAATCGGCAGATGACCAATCCAGTGTATGCCCGGCAGGACGTCGAAGCGAAGCAGGTCGTCGAGGACTGGGGCAGCCTGCGCTGGCTGGCCAACGGGTCGGTCGGCAACGTGCAGGGGCTGACGCTCGGACGGGTCGTCATCAAGAAGGGCAAGTCCAACCCACGGCACGCGCACCCTGGCGCCGAAGAGGTCCTGTACCTGCTCAGCGGACAGCTCCGCCACACGATTGGCGATCAGTCCGTCATGCTGAACCCCGGCGACACCGTCGCGATTCCCGATGGCGTCTTTCACAACGCGTACAGCATTGGTGACGAGGACGCCGACATGATCGTCGCCTACTCCACCGGTCGGCGGTCGTTCGTGCTGGAAGACAAGGCGAGCGCCGTCCACGAGAGCGGTGGTGGCTTCACCATCCACGACCTCACGATCAGTCCCTGCTGCAACCAGAACATGGAGCTGGAACCCGTGCTGGCCGAGTACGCGAAGATCGGCTTCAAAAACTTTGAGGTCTTCACCACCTGGGCCAAGAGCGCGGTCGACATCAACCGCGACCCGGCCGAATACCTGCAGCTGGCAGCAAAGTACGGCATGCGGTTCACGTCGTTCCACCTGCCGGCGATCGCCGACGACTTTGATGCATCGCTCGAGCGCGCGATCAGCGCGATGAAGTTCGCCAAGGCCCTTGGCTGCGAGGTCGCGATCTACAAGGGTAACAGCCGCGACCTGATGATCCGCGGCGCCAAGCCATTCCTGGACGCCACCGAAAGCCTCGGCGTGACGCCCGTGCTGCAGAACCACGTCGGCACGCCGATCACCACGCTCGACGACTACGCCGCCGTCATCAAGGGCATCAACGATTCGCGCATGAAGTCGCTGCTGGAGGTGGGCATGTTCCACGCGGTGGGCACTTCGTGGAAGCAGGGGTACGACCTGCTGGGTGACAGCATCGCGCTCGTACACATCAAGGACATGGTCGGCGCGCAGCCTGTGCCGTTCGGCACCGGTGAGGTCGATTTGCCCGGCCTGCTTAAGCACCTGCGTGCCGTGCACTACGGCGGGCGCATCGTGATCGAGATGGACAAGCGGCCCGACCCGGAAAACACGCTGCGTTACCTGACCGATTCCATCAACTACTTCCGAGACACCTGTGGAGTGAGCATCCCATGAGCGATCCCCGACTTTGCATCGTTGGCGCCGGCAACCTGTCGACCAACCGCATCTACCCCTACATCGGCACCGCCGGCGCGCAGCTCGTGGGCGTGTGTGACTTCGATGCCGAAAAGGCGCAGCGCAACGCCCGTCGCTGGGGTGGCGAGGTCTTCAGCGACATGGCGAAGATGCTGACGGCCACTAAGCCCGATGGCGTGATCATCTGCGTCGGCCCCGAGGCGCACGCGGCGCTGTCGCGCGTCGCGATGAACATGGGCGTGCCCGTCTACACCGAAAAGCCCCCCGCCCCCACCGCGGCCGAAGCGCTGGAGCTGGCGCGCCTGTCGAAGCAGACCGGCGTGCTCTGCACCAACGCATTCAAGAAACGCTACAACGTCGCCTACAATCGCGCCAAACAGTGGATGGCCGGCTTCCCCCCAACCGATCTGTCGTCGATCTCGATCGACAACTGCTCGGCCAAGTTCAAGAACGACGGCTCGCTGCGCGGGAGCTTCCTGTTCGACTTCGGCGTTCACTCGATGGACCTCATCACCTACCTGGGTGGCGACATCGAGCAGGTCTTCGCGTTCAGCAAGGGCCTTGACGCTTACGCGATCGCGATCCGCTTCGCCAGCGGCGCCGTGGGCACGCTGACGATCAACGACTTCCGCACCTATAACCTGCCCACCGAGGAGGTCGAGATCACGCTGACCGATGGCAACTTCATGACGATCCACAACTCGTCGGTCTACCGCATCTCCGAAAAGGGCAAGGGCGCCGAGTGGCGCGAGCCCCCCACCTTCATCAGCGCCGGCGACAGCGGCAACGACACCGGCCATTTGGCCGAGATCGTCGACTTCGTGAAGGCGATCGGCGAGAAGCGCACGACGCGCTCGAACATCTACGAGAGCTACAAGAGCCTGATGCTGTACGAGGCCATCGTGCGCGCCGTTGAGACGGGGCAGGCGCAACGGATGGTTTACGAGACGATCTAAGGCGATCGGGTGACGGCTACTGTGGGGCAGGATGAAATCAGAAACCCTAAGTCCCAATGTCAGACAAACGACCAGTCACCAAATCCCAATCGGAATGGTGCGCCCCACACGAATCGTCATCCTGAGGTACCCCGAAGGATCTCCCCCCGTATTCGCTTCGGGAAGGAAGAGATCCTTCGGAGTACCTCAGGATGACGAAATTCATTAGGCCCATCGGTCCCGCTCTTTCTTACTGCCCACTCGCCCCAATCCCGGTAGCCGCGACCGATCGGTGGTGCTACCGTTAGAACATGCAGGCGGACGAACCCACCGACGCGCCGGCCACGACCGAGACGATCCCGTGCCCCGGCTGTGACGAGGAGATCGAGATCGACCGGTCGGCCGGCGATAGCTTCCGCTGCCCCTATTGCAACGTCTCCTTCTCGCTCGGTAGTGGAGACGACGATGGCACCACCGACGACGGTGAGGCCGAGCGGACCGAGCTGGAGCGACGGACCGATGAGGAGTTGGACGGCCTCCGCATTCGCCAGTTCGCCGCCGAACGACGGGCGGCGTACCGCCAGCGGTCGTACGTGATCGTCGCGCTCGGTGGTTCCGCCGTGGCGGCCGGCCAATTGGTGTGGATGACCTATCAGCACGTGCGTCGCGCGGGATGGGAATGGAAGCCGATCGGCTACGTGCTGTTCGCGATCGCATGCGCAGTGGCGGCCGTCATGCTATCCAAGCAGGTGCGCGCCATGACGCGAGCCCTCACCGCAAGCGCCGGTGCCACATCCACATCGAACAGCGATCGCGAGCCCGACTTCTCGACGCTGGGTGATGGCAGCGATCGCTGGCAGAAGTTGAACGAGGTGCGGTAAGCCGAGCGCCGAGCGGAATGCATTCAAACAAAAACGCCCAGCCACATCAGTGGCTAGGCGTTCGTCTTGGAAGCCTGTCAGTTCAACCCTGCGGCCGTTCCTTACGGTTCGGGCGGGCTGAACTGGAGTTCCGTGAGATACTCGTACATCGCCGTCGCGGTGTTGTGGGCGGGATCGTCACCCTCGTGCAGCAGGGTGAAGTTCTCCTCTGCCGCCGCCTGGGCGAGGTCGCGCAGGGCACCGCGATAGGCGCTCTTGTCCAACGCCTGATGATACTTCTCAGCGAAGTAATCGTAGGCGTCAGGGTGTTTTTCGAACCAGTCCCACAGCTTCGGCGAGGGCCCGAGGTGCGGCAGGACGTGATCGACGGCGCACCACTCGCGCAGGTCTTTCGTCATCCCGTGCGGCTCAACCCAGATGCGCTGGCCGTCGTCGTCTTCGATCGGTTCAAGGAAATGCTTGATCTTGATCATCGTCGCCTCTCTCTGCTCCTTCGCAGGCCATCGCACATCCGGTGCGATAATCTTACAATACAACGACGTAAACTTTGTGAAGTTCGGTGGCAAAGTCCACTTTCATACCAATCGTTCATCGGCTCGCAACAACCCCCATCCGCAAGAATTGCGCGAAAATACGCGCACATCAGAACGCCAATAAAAACTGACGTGGAAACAGAAGAGTCCGGTAAAAATGAACTAAAAACACATTGTTATCAGGCGTGACTGTGGCGCCTCCTGCTATCACCACCACGGGCGTTTTCGCTGAAGCGGCAAGGTTCGCGCGTCGCTTGAGAGAGCGGTTGGGCCGCGCCCATCTCACGCTTTAGGGATGCGATTGAAGAGCACCACGAGCACCAGCGCGATTGCCGACAACAGCAGTACCGGCCCCACCGCGGCGTGGGGTTCGCCTTGCTCCCACAGGTTGTAAACGAGCACCGGCAGCGTCATCGGTCGGCCGGGCAGGTTGCCCATCACCATCACCGTCGCGCCGAACTCCCCGAGAGCCCGCGCAAATCCAAGGACGAGCCCGCTTGCCAGCCCGCGCCATGCAATCGGCACCGCCACCTGCCAGAAGGTCTGCCAGCGAGAGGCGCCGTTGACGCGCGCGATGTCGAACATCTCCCGCTCGATCGAACCGAACGCGGCCTTGGCCGGCAGGTAGAGCAACGGCGCCGCAACGACGGCGGCGGCAACCATGCCCCCTTCCGCGCGGAACAGCAGTGAATAGCCGTCCGTCGCGTCGGCCAGCCACTGGCCGATCCACCCACGCCGGCCGAACAGTACGATGAGCAGGTAACCCACGACAGTTGGTGGAAGCACGAGGGGCATGAGGATCAGCGCATCCACCACGCTGCGCCCGGTGAACCGCCGACGGCTGGCGGCGTACGCCAACGGCACCGCCAGCAGCGCCGCCAGCAACGTTGCCGGGATGGCGATCGACAGTGAGTACAGCAGCGTGCCCCAGAGGGTATTCATCGCGCGGGCACCGTTGTGGGAGCCGGCGACGTGGTGCTCGCCGTGGTCGGCGAGGCGGGCGCAGGGGGCACCTCGAAGCCCTTATCGCGCAGCGCACGCCGACCGGGCTCGGCCGTCAGGTAAGCCAGGAACCGCTCGGCCGCTGCACGCCGAGGTGTGGCGGTGACGATGGCTGCGGGGTATACGATCGGCTCGTGCAGCGACGGGTCAACCGCCGCGATCGAACGCACCCGCTCACGCGCATCGTTGGCGTCCATTGCGTAGACCAGACCCGCGTCCACTTCACCGCGCGCGACGTAGTCGAGCACTTGCCGCACGTTGTTGCCGTAGACCAACTTGTCCCGCACGGCGGCAGTCAAGCCACTCGCCGCCAACGCCTGGGCCGCGTAGTCACCTGCGGGCACGGTCTTCGGTTGTCCCGCTGCCAGCCGACGAACGCGATCGGTCGCCAGATCAGCCAATGACGTAATCGCCGGCCCACCGTCGACCGGCACGATCAGCACGAGTTGGTTGCGCGCCACCACGACGCGCGTCGCCGGATCGCCCAAGCCGTCGCGCAGCATCTCGTCCACCTGCCGGTCGGCCGCGGAGATGAAGACGTCGACCGGCGCGCCCGCCTTGATCTGCGCCAGTAGCGCCCCCGACGCCGCGAAGTTGAACGACACGGGGTCGCCCGTCGCGCGCTCGTAGTCGCCGCGCATTGCCTCCAGCGCCGGCTTCAAGCTGATGGCCGCCGACACGGTCAGGCGATCCTGCGCCAGCGCCGATGCCGCCGTCGCCAGCGTTGTGAGGAGCAGCACTAGGCGTGGAACGAATCGCGTGAGCATAGCGGACGACAGGGTACCAGAAACCGGTCGACGCCATCGCGGCGCGACGGGAGATCGACAAGGAGCACAGATGGACGAACGTCGATCATGCGACGCAAACGTTGCCGCTGAAGTGACAATGCCGGAGGCGACTGCGCTGTGTTCTGCGCGATCGATCGAGTCAATGTGACGGGGTGATACGGGCCAATGAAAATTGCCGGAATTCACTTTGACGGACGAAAAGCCAAAGGTATAAATAAAATCGCTTAGGTGGCGGGTTAGTCGCTCGGCCTCGGGAAAGTGTCTCTTGTTAACCCTTTCTTCTTGTCCCCTCCCTCCCGCGTCGGTTGGCATGTCAACCTCTTTCGATCGTGCCCGGAAAGAACCAATAGTCACTCGGGCTCTCAGTCTACCCATGCTTTAGGAGATCCCTATGGGTAAGAAGTTGTATGTCGGTAATTTGGCCTATGGCGTTGACAGCTCAGAGCTTGAGCAGATCTTCGGCGCGCACGGGACCGTGACCTCGGCCCAGATCATCAACGACCGTGACACCGGTCGCAGCAAGGGCTTCGGGTTCGTCGAGATGAGCAACGACGATGAAGCCCAGGCCGCGATTGCCGCCCTCAACGGGCAGCAGCACAACGGTCGCGCCCTGACCGTCAACGAAGCCCGTCCCCGTGAAGAGCGTGGTGGTGGCTTCGGTGGTGGCGGCGGCGGTGGCCGTGGCGGCTTCGGTGGTGGTGGCGGCGGTGGTGGCCGCGGCGGATTTGGTGGTGGAGGCGGCGGTGGTGGTGGCCGTGGTGGCTTCGGTGGCGGTGGTGGTGGACGTAGCGGTGGCGGTGGCCGAGATCGCTACTAAGCCGATCGATCATCCGACCTGCTAGTTCTATAGCATTGACCGCAAGGCCCTCGTGCAGACGAGGGCCTTGCTCGCTTTCCGGCTTGTGAGGGCTTTCACGAGCGCCGCGCCCTACTGCTTCAACTGCAGGAACGGCTGCATCGCCTCGAACCACTTCCGGGCCATCTTCTCCTGCCCGCTCGGGTTTGGGTGTGCCCAGTCAAACGTATCGGTCTGCGCGTGGTTCGGGTCCTCGTTCCACCCCTGGTAATGATGCACCGTCCGCACCGGCGACGCCTCCGTGTTCCGATCCTTCGCCATCGCTTCCACCAACGGCCGGATCTGTGCCGCGGCGCCGCCATTGAAGTTGAGATGGCCCACCAGCACGACGACCTTCGGGTTCGCCTCCCGCAGCATTCGGATCATGTCAGTGAGCGGTTCGACGATCGCCTTCTGATGGTCCTTGGCATCCTGATCGTTCGTGCCCAGGTGGATCAGCACGATGTCCGGGGCGGCCGGGTACTGCTTCATCCACTCCGCGAGCTTGTCTCGCACGGCCGCCGTCTTCCATCCGTAGTGACCCTCGTGATCGAGGTCCATCGGTTCGCCGTTGTGGTCCGGCCACTTGGCATCACCGTGCAGCCCGGTCCGGGTCGAGCCGATGAAGTCGAAGTCGGCGCCCGCGTCCTTGAGCATTCGGAACAGCGGCTGGCGGTAGGTGTACTCCTCGCGGTCGTTGCGTCCGCCTTGCGTGATCGAGTCGCCCAAGGGCAGGATCCGCACCGGGGTCGAGGCCTGCGCTTCCGCCGGCGCCGCCGTCGCCAGCATCAGACCCAATACCAGCGCCGCCGTCATCGCCATCAGCCATCCACTCGTCGCCATGAAATCTCCTCGCTTCCGAACGTCACACCGACTTTGGAACTAGCACGGCAGCGGCCGTCGAATGCGGCATCTGCGCCACACGGTCATTACCAACGTCAAGCGTCCCCGTTGCTCCAGGTGGGGCGCCTTGCAGTGGGCAGCCGAATCCAAGGTGTACCGTAGTGGACGAATCAGCGTTTGCATGAGCTCCCGCACGATTACGGGAACAGCCCCTTCAACCGGCTTGCCTCCGCGACACGGCTGATCGCGATGGAATACGCGGCAGTCCGGTAGTCGCAGTCGGCCTCGTCGGCCTTCGCGTTCACGGCGTCGAAGGCACGCTCCATGATCTTCTGCAGTTCGTCCTGCACTCGTTTTGCATCCCAGAAGTAGTTGTCCAAACCCTGCACCCATTCGAAGTAACTGACGGTTACGCCACCGGCGTTGGCGAGGATGTCGGGCAGGACGGTGACGCCGTTGTCGCGCAAAATCTCGTCGGCCTCGGGGGTGGTCGGGCCGTTGGCGCCTTCCACGATCGTCTGGGCGACGATGTGAGGCGCCACGTTCGCGTCGATCGTGTTCTCCATGGCGGCGGGGATCAGCACGTCGCACTCGCACGTCAGCAGTTCCTCGTTCGTCAGCACCTCCGAGTCCGGGTAGTCGTCGAGCGTGCCGTTCTCGCGGTAGTACGCGCCAGCGGCCTCGATGTCGATGCCGTCGTCGTCCCAGATGCCCCCCACGCGGTCGCTGACCGCCACGATGATCGCGCCGCGCTGCGCCAGCAGGCGAGCCGCGTTGTAGCCGACGTTGCCGAAGCCCTGCACTGCGATGCGCATGCCCTCGAGCGTCTTGTTGCGCGTCGCCAGGAATTTGCGCAGCACGTTCATCAGTCCGCGCCCGGTCGCCTCCTCGCGTCCCACGCTGCCGCCGACGGCGACGGGCTTGCCGGTGACGACGCCGAGCGCCTGATAGCCGACCATGGCGCTGTAGGTGTCTAGGAACCACGCCATGATCTGCGCATCGGTGCCGACGTCGGGCGCGGGGATGTCGTGCTGCGGGCCGATGATCGGCAAGACTTCCGTCACGTATCGCCGCGTGAGCCGTTCCTTCTCGCCCATCGAAAGCTTCTTCGGATCGCAGACGATGCCGCCCTTGGCGCCGCCGTAGGGCAAATCGACCAGCGCGTTCTTCCACGTCTGCAGCATGGCCAGCGCCATCACCTCATCGATGTTCACCGACGTGTCAAACCGCAGCCCGCCCTTGAACGGGCCGCGGGCGTTGTTGTGCTGCGCGCGATATCCAGTGAAGACTTGAATGCGGCCATCGTCCATCTTGACGGGACACGAGACCGTGAGCACCCGCTTCGGCGACGACAGCGCCGCCCGCCACATGGGATCGAGCGGCATCGTCTGATAGACGCGGTCGAAATAGAAGTTCGCGTTCTGCCAGAATTTCGACGTGTGGGTGGCCTTGGGCGCCAGGCGATCGAAGGGCTGGGTCATGCGGAGACTTTAGCGGATGAAGGTGGAGGGGACCAAGGAATCTCAATCCCGAATCCCAATGCCAAACAAATGGCCAAGCATTAAGTCTTGGCCACCGGGACTTCCTGCTCTGTGTCCGCCTCTGTGTGCTCGGTGCCCTCTGTGGTTCAACCTCTTTTTCGCACCTTCACGACGCCTTGGTGAGCTTCGCGTCGAACGGGTCTTAATGGAATACGGGGGGAGAGGTAGACGCCCTGAGAGACGGGCAGGAATGCCTGTCCTACAGAGGAAGGCGGATGGAGTCGTTGGGTCAGTTGGATCGCTCGACGACGAATCGCGCGATGGTGCGCAGGCCGTCGGCACGATCGCCGAGCGGTTTGATCGCAGCCAGGCCGAGGCGAAGTTGCTCGGTGGCTTCGGAACGGCTGGCGTCCAAGCCAAGCAGTTGGGGGTAGGTGTTCTTACCGCGGTCGCTGTCCTTGCCGGTGGCCTTGCCGAGCTGGGCGGGCGTGGCGGTGACGTCGAGCACGTCGTCGATGATCTGGAACGCCAAGCCGACGTGCCGGCCAAACGTGGTGACGGCCGTCAGGGTGGCGGCGTCGGCGCCGGCGGCGATCGCGCCCATGCGGCAGGCGGCCGTCAGCAGCGCGCCGGTCTTCAGCGCGTGGATCTGCTTCAATGCCTCGAATGACAGTGACTCGTTCTCGCCGGCCATGTCGAGGACCTGGCCACCGATCATGCCCAGCGGCCCGGTCGCCGTCGCCAGGTCGCGCGCCATTGACGCGGCGACCGCGGGGGCGGCGTCGGTCGCGATCACCTCGAACGCCATCGCGAGCATCGCGTCACCGGCGAGGATCGCCATCGCCTCGCCGAACACCTTGTGATTGGTCGGCCGGCCACGGCGCAGGTCGTCGTCGTCCATCGCGGGCAGGTCGTCGTGGACGAGCGAGAACGTGTGCACCAGCTCGATCGCCAGCGCCCCTGCCGTCGCCGATGCGCCGTCGGCGGCGGCGTCGCCACCGCAGGCGCGGGCGGTCTCCAGCACGAGCGCGGGGCGCAGGCGCTTGCCGCCGGCGGTCAAGCTGTAGGTGATCGCCTCGATCAGGCGCGGTGGCGCAGCGGGATAGCGCGCCGGCAGCGCGCGCAACGCCGCTTCGATCCGACCGGCCGCCGACTTCAGGAGGGTGATCGCGTCCATCATAGGTGATGCGGGAAGTGTAGCGGGCAAAACGCCAGCGGGCGACCCGTTGCCGGATCGCCCGCTGTGGATTGACGTTGTCAAAGGTGCGAGCCGGTTGAAACGCTCGCACCTTAGAAGCACCGGCCGCTGAAGCGGCCAGTCCGGTGGCGTTACGGTGTCACGGTGCCTGTGACGGCGCCACCGATGTTCTTGCGGCCGATGGCCCCGGCGGCCACGATCGCGCCGGCCTCCACGTTGCCGCGGACCACCAGCGACCCGAGCGTGCCGGCGACGTTGGTCGACGAGCCCGTGAGGATCGAACCGAACACGCTCAACACGCTCCACTCGTTGGCGGTCGAGGTGATCGGCGTCACGCCGTCGCCCAGGTCGCCACGGATCGTCACGTTGCCGAACGTGCCGGCCGACAGGTTCGCCACCACGTTGCCCGTGGTCGAGAACCGCCGCAGCAGCTGCCCCACCGCGAAGGTGTTGGGCGTGACGCCACCGGGCAACGGCAGCACGCTGCCGTTCGTCTGCGAGAACGACCCCAGGTCGCCACCGATGTTCACGTTGCTGATCACGTTGCCACCGCGGACCGTGAACGACCCGAGGTTGCCAGCGATGTCGATGTCGCCTCGCACCGAATTGGTGTTGGCACCCTCGGCGTTGGCGACCGAGATGCGCTTCACGTCACCCGTGGCGGTGATGTCACCGGCGAGCGTGCCGCGCACGTCGATCGTACCGATGTTGCCGTTCACCACGACGTTCGTGTCCAGCACGCCGCCGCGCACCGAGATGCCGGCAAGGTTACCGTTGATGGTCAACGTGCCGCCAGGCGTCAGCAGCGACGAACCGCGACCGATGGTGATCCGGCCGATCGATCCGTTGATCGTGAGGTTCTCGGCGCCAATGCCACCGACCGAGGTCAGCGAGTTGATGTTGTTAACGCCGGTCAGGTTGTCGACCCGGACGTTGCCCGTCGTCACCCCGCCGACGTAGACCTTGCCGATGCGCGAGCTGGCACGAATGTCGCCATCGAGGTCGCCGGCAATGTACACCGAACTCAAGGTGCCCGACGGACCGCTGGCAACGATCTCGGAGTTATCACCCAGCGACCCGTTGATGCGAATCGACCGGATGTTGCCGGTGACGTTCATGTCCATGCGGAACACGTCGCTGGCGGGCAGGAAACGCCCGATACGGCCGGTGGTGACGAGCAGGCCATCGATCCGATCGCGGGTGACGATCGTCCCGATTTGCCTGGAGAAGTTGAATTGGGTTGGGAACTCGATGCCGGTAACCGGCAGCGCGTTGATGTCCCGAGTGCGAATCTGATACGCGCTTGCGGTGCCGAGGTTGCGGAAACCGCGGGAGTCGGTGTTCTCGATGATGCCTGCGTCCGTCACACCGGGAATGACCGGCACAGATGCGGACGTGCCCAGGACCGCGTGGATGTCGGTCAACAGGTTGGGCGGGAACTCGAAGAACGGGTCAAAGTTCGTCGAGAAGTACTCGTCGACCGGTTGCGTCTCGCTGTAGCGGACGGTCGGGCTATAGCGCTCGGTGGATAGCAACTGCCCGTTGCCACGTGCCGAGAGCAGGTTCAGGTTTGCGCCCGACTGGATCAGGTTGTACCGCAGCCCGTATCCGTCAGTCGTCACGCGATTTACGGTGGCACCGGCAATGCCGATGATCTCGGTTGCGAAGATGCCGAATCCGTCTTCCACGTTGATCGTGTCGATGTTCGACGCGATGATCTGGCTGCCGATGATGCCGCCCCGACCACGGACGCTGATGTTGTCGATCACGTAGTTCGGCCGCGTCAGCGTGGTCCCGGGACCACCGGGGAACGTGCCACCGGCCGAGCCGAAGTCGATGCCGTTCTCGAACGTCGCGGCGACCTCGATGTCGGAGTTGATGATCGAGCCGTTCGACAGGCTGATCGTCCGGATCTCGGTATTCGAAATGATGTCACCGCGGATGTCCGAACCCAATCCTTGGTTCGTTACGGTCTGAATGATTCCCGTCGCGTAGATTCCTGAGAAGCCAACGCTACCGCTGCCCGACGGGGACAAGCCCTCGCCGACCTGCACGTAGCCGATGTTGCCACCGGTAGCGACAATTGGGCCGAACACGCCTTCGAAGTAGGCGCTTTCGTCCGTGCCGTCGTGATTGGCGCCCACCGTGTTGATCGCCCCGCTCACGATCAGGTTGCCAATGCCGCGCGAGCTGGTGACGAACCCGATGTTGTCGGCGACGACGCCGGTGCGCTGCTGTACGTACGGGTAGGAATTGTCCAGGACCGCCAACGGGTTGAGGGCCACGCCCTCGTACATCTGGCCGACGCCGATCGAACCGCGCGAATCGAGTTCGGCCAGGTCGCCGACCTTGATCGTGACGAGCTCACCACCGGTGTTATTGCGGATGCGGGTGAAGTTGCCACCGATCGTGACCGTCTGCTGAACTGTGGTAACGGCCCCGCCGGACGCGCCGGGATTGGTCGTAAGATCGGGCCCCGAGAAGAGCGGCGTCGTGCGTCCCTCGATCGAGAACACATCCACACGGGACGAGCCGGTGATATCGACCGTCAGCGGCACGGTCGGCGTACCGATCGCACTATTGTTTCGCACGGCTAGCCCAGTGATCGGGTCGATCACCAGCGGTCCACGTTCCCTGCGACGAACCGTACCACCAGGCAGGATGGGCAGACCGTCTGCGTTCAGCGTCATCGGAGTGCCCGCTCCGGTCACTTCGTGGATCGCGATGTTGCCCACCTCGACGGCGACACCCTGGCCACCGACGGCGCCGCCCTCAATGAGGACGCCTTGGACGTTCGGTCCGCTGACCGATGCGTCCACGAGCACCACACCGCCGGTGCGCACACCGTACGTGATAATGGTCAGCGATGGGCCGATCAGGGGATCAATCGTCGGATCGGTACCGTCAAAGAGCGGGTTGGGTGTGGTCGTGCCGACGGGCGTCACGCGGATCGTGCCACCGCCGTCGTCGGTGAACTCGCGTGCGACGCCGACGTCGAAGGTCGTGTTGCTGCCGCGTTCGCCGACCGGCTCACCAATGCCGAAGAACTCGTCTTGATAAACGGCGCCACCCACGTGCATGTAGCGGACGTTGCCACCCTGGCCCGTATAGATCGCAGCACCACCGGTTGCCGGGAGTTCCGGATCGCCACCGTTGGTGTTGAAGTTGTCCGGCGTCTGGCCCTGTGAAACGTCAAACGGGTTGGTGCCGAAGTCACCAGCGACGTCGATCAGGCCGATGATGCCGTCGGCACCCTGCTCGTCGATGTTCACTCGGAAGAAGCTGGGCGTGGGGCTGGCGGTGTCACCAGCGCGGAACGCGCCCATGCCGCGCACGGCCGCGAGATACATGCTGCCGGTCGCGAACGCGTCGAACAGCTGGAGGCTGCCGTTGATGTGCGCGCTGCTGACGGTGAGGAAACTCGACCGGGCGCGCAGCAGCCCGATGTTGCCCGCGTCGGTCTGGATGTTGAAGTGGCCGAACAGCAATTCCGTGGTCTGACCGATCGCAGCCGCATCCACCGCGCGGATGTGGCCCGCCTGAGTGCGGATGTCGTCGCGGCCCGTGAAGTCAAACTGTCCCTCGGCCAGGTTGTTGATCGGGTCGTAGGAGAAGATGGCGCCGTCCGCAGCGCCGAAGCTGACGCTGGCGCCGGCGAACATGGAGCCAAGGTCGCCAAAGCCGACGCGGAACGATTCGGCCTCGCGCAGGTTCCAGATGTCGGCCCCGGCCGACACGCCGCCCATCGCGACGTTGCCAACCCGGCGAACATTCAACTGATATGTCCCGCCAATCAAGGACGTGGAACAGACGAACTTGTAGATGCCTGGCCGATCGGCCGTCACGCGGAACGCCTTGCCTGCGTTCGCGTTCAGGTGAGCGCTGTCGCTGCTGATGCGCCGGCCATCGGGGTCGTAGACATCGACCCGCCCAGCGACGTTCTGCACGATGATCGTCTGCCCCGCCAACAGACTGACGGCATACGTGTCCGTCGCGTCGGCGATGCTATCCCGCGTTCCGTTGATGCGGATGAACCCGTTGATGTCGTCGGTGCCGATCGCGTTCAGGTACTGCGGGTTCTCCAGCGTGTCGTTCCATAGGAACGCGGAATCTGGCGCGTTCGATCCCAACAACCCTTCGAGCAGGTTGAGGCCCGACACGTCAAGTACGTCGTTGGTTGTGGTATTGGCGTGGTGCTCGTACTCGCGCTGGTCCTCGGCGTCGTAGCCGGGGGCGATGTTCTCGGCCACGAGCGACCCAAGGATCGAGGCGTGTGCCTGGAAGTGACCGACCTCGCCTTGAATGATCCCGTCGAAGCCAGAAGCGTACTGCTCAACATCGCCGGGCGTTACCCCCGAGATGGTGCCGATGTGCGACTTGACGATCAGGCTGTTGATGTCGCCGTTGACCGAGAAGTTCCCCTGGCGGCTCGTGGTGCCGAGGTTCGCTCCGTTGATGGCACCGGTCAACAGCAGGCCGTTGTAGTAGGTGTCGATCGAGCCGCCCAGATTTACGGCACCGGTCATGGTGCCCGCGATGAGCACCTTCCCCATGTTCACGCCCACCGCCGAGGTGAGGCCTGAGGTAATGACTGGCTCGCGCGGCAGTTGACCGTAGGTCTCGTCGGGCGCGTACTCGGCCTCGGTGAACGGAATCCAACGAGTCGGCTCGGCCGCGAGCACCCGCCCACCGATGTAGACCCGCCCGATGTCAGCCGGGAACGGAATCGGAGCGACCTGAACGGCCGTCTGCAGCGGAACCGTCGACGTGTCCGTGAACGTGTCGAAGACGCGACGGGCGCCCTTGATCGATGAGACGACCATGCTGTAGGTCGCGTCCCGGTCGGCCGAGACGATGTGGATGCGGAAAACGTCGGCGTTGGCGAACCGGCGGACCGAGCTGATGATGACCAACTCGTCGCTGGTCGCATCGACACCGACGAACGCCCCGGTGGCGCCGGTGATCGGGTCGACCACGGTCGGGTTGTACGAGAAGCCCTGGATGTCCGAGCCGCGCACCGGATCGTTGGCATCGCTGGGATCGGGCAGCGAGCCGATAACCAATCCCGGCAGGGTACCACCCACCGGTTGAGTCAGGTCGATTTCAAGCAGCGAAGGATCAATGTCTGCCCCATCGCCACCCCCACCGCCACCACCGTCACCACCCACACCTTCAGCCGTAGCGGTTTCCGAAGTGGTCAGGAACAACGTTTCCGCAGCGGCGTTCGGATCATCGACACCGACCTCAATGCCGGTGACCACCAGAAGGTTATCACCCTGATACGTGATGCGCCCCAGGTTCTGCTGCGTGCCGGCGCCGATGTTGATGGACGTCAGGCGGTTGATCGTCTGCACGACCGACGTCTGACCACCGCTGACCACCTGCGTGAGGTTCGTGGATGCCAGCAGCCGCGCCGTCGTGGGCGTAAGCTGGTCGAACGTGATCGAGTTGACGATGGCCTCGTTCGTCTGCAACTCGTAGCTGCCGTCCTGCGTCTGGTTCACGAACTGGATGAAGCCGAAGTCGAGGTTGTACGCGGTGACGCTTGCGTTGATGGCGGCGGCGGCGGTGGCCGCGGCGCCCGGGTTGGTGATCGCGGCGTTGCCGGCCGGCGCAACGTTGACCGAGTACAGCTGCGGACGGGCCGTGGTGCCCGTCTCACCGTCGGGGAAGGTCACGATCGTATCACCGTGGACCACGAAGAACAGGTTGCCGCTGATCGGGTCGAACGACGCAGCAGTGACACCGTTGATGGTGCCGCCATTGAAGAACGTCGCGGCACCACCAGGCGAGAGGATCGAGGGCGTCAGGTCGGCGATAACCGTGCCGACGACGCTCTCGGGGCCCGGGCGCGTATCGCCGGGCAGGTTGTCGAAGCGCACCAGCGCTGCGCGCTGCACGGTGGCGCCACCGAGGGACTGCTCGAAGACGTTGATGCCGTACATCAGTCCTGCGGGCGTGCTGGCCAGCGCCTGGAAGTTGATATTGTCGACGCCCTCGTTGTCGAAGAGGATCACGGTCGCCGGGCCACCCAGGATGCCGCCCGGATCGACGATGTCGATGCCGGCCTCGCTGATGCCCGTGATCGGGTTGGCCGCGCCAGGCGTACCGAGCAGCTGCGTCCCACCCACACCGCCGACGCCACCCAACACCGACGTGCCGTTCAGCAGGCCGGGGATCTCCGTCAGCCCCACGTCACCGAACTGCGTCGGGAATGCGCCGACCACTTCCGCAACAATGTTGCCGGTAAGCTTGACGTGCACCTGCGCGCCATCGGGGCGACTATCGGGACTGGCAAAGATGAACTCATCCCCGCCCGTGAGCGTGATGAAGTACTGGCGCCCCTCCAACGCCTCGATGGTGAATGCTGCAGCGCGAGAAACGGCGGAGCGGGACGAGCGACGACGACGCATGCGGGGTATCCTCCTCAGCCACGATCCATCCGCACGAGATGCGGATCAGGTTGTTCGGGGGCTGAAACGGGGTTGGTGTGTCCGGGGCGAGAATGCCTCTGTTTGTGCCGGTGTCACTTACCACCCAAGGGTGCAGATTTGGAACTGACGACGCTCTGTCCCGTCGCAAGTTCCGGCTCCAGGTTGATAGCCCTGTTTCTATCCGTTGCTCCCCCAACTGTCAACGAGAACCCACGTTCACAACAAGCCGTTGATACGGTTCGTCTTATCGGACCTGTACCGTTTACGAGGCGTCACGGTTTCGGTGAGTTGAGCCGGCGGGCAGGATGGGGGATGTTGGGGTGCAATTCGCGCCCCTGAAACGGCAAGGCCCGGCGACGCGCGGTCTTGCATTTCCGGCGTCGGTGCCCGACAACGCCTGCATGCAGATCCTTCCCAGCATCGACCTCCGCGCCGGTCGCGTGGTTCGCCTGAAGCAAGGCGATTACGGCCAGCAGATCAACTACGACGTCGACCCGTTCGACGTCGCCCGCTCGTTCGCGGCCGCCGGGGCGACGTGGATGCACGTCGTCGATCTCGATGGTGCCAAAGAGGGTCGGCCGGTTCAGACCGAGCTGGTCGCCCGCCTTGCCAATACCGCCGGGCTGAAGGTGGAGGTGGGCGGTGGCATTCGATCCGAGGCGGATATCGACGCGTTGCGCGACGCCGGCGTGGAGCGCGTGGTCGTCGGGACGGCGGCGCTGGAGAAGTGGGATTGGTTTGCCAAGCTGGTGGCAAACCCGCGATACCATGGCCGAATCGTGCTGGCGCTGGACGCCAAGGACGGTGTCGTGGCGACGCGCGGCTGGACGCAGCTGTCCGGCCGGCTGGCCGTCGACGTCGCCCGCGACGTCTCCGATTGGCCACTGGCCGCCCTGCTTTACACCGACGTCGCCAAGGACGGCATGCTGACCGGCCCCAATTTCCAGCAGACCCGCGCGATCGCCGAGGCCGGCAAGGTGCCAGTGATCGCCAGTGGTGGCGTGGGGGATATTGACCACGTGCAGACACTGACCACCCTGCCAGTCTGGGGCGCAATCGTCGGCCGTAGCCTGTACGAAGGGAAGGTTGATCTGGTCGAGGCGGTAAAGGTAGCTTCGGAAACGCGTTAGGCACTGTCTGCGGGATCAAGTTCTGCCATCCAAGGCTCAAAGTGTCATCCCAGTGGGAGCCTAGGCGACCTGAGGGACCTCGAACGGCCTTGAGTTGCTGGGATAGTCGAGATCCCTCCCATCGCCCCCATCGGTCACCACGCCCCCTTCACCTCCGCGATCTCTTCCATTACCCTGTCGGCGCCCTTGGAAGGAGAACCCCCTGAAGACGAAGGATATCGGCCGGCTGTTCATCGACCGGTTTGGCGTGCGACTGTCAGAGCCCATGTGCGACTACGTCACCCGGCGGTTGCGCGCGGGCCAACCCATGCCCGACCTGCTCGCAATCATGGGTGGCGACGCCCGCACCGGCACCCCAATGCGCTACTTCGCCCCGACGGCACCGCTGTTGACCGACGAAGAACCGAAGCTGGCGTGAGGTCCTCTAAAAAAATGTGACGACGCGTCATCCTGAGGTACGCCGAAGGATCTCTTCCGTCCCACGCGCAGAAGGAGAGGAGATCCTTCGGCGTACCTCAGGATGACGATCATTTGCACGGTCGAACGTACGAATCAATCCAACACTTGCACGGAAAACTTCCCATGATTTACACCGGTACCGCCCACGCTCGCGCTGGCCTTGTTGGCAACCCGTCCGACGGGTATTTCGGCAAGACGATCTCGTTCATCATCCGAAACTTCAGCGCCACCGTGACCCTCTGGGACAGCCCCCACTTCGAAATCCTGCCCACGCACGGCGACCTGGCCCGCTACGACTCGGTGAAGGCGTTCTTGCGCGATCAGAAGTTGTTCGGCTACTACGGTGGCATGCGGTTGATGAAGGCGAGCGTCCGGCGGTTCCACGACCACTTCGCCAAGCAGAACGTGCCGCTGCGCGATGGGAACTTCACGATGCAGTTCAACAGCGACATCCCGCGGCTCGTCGGGCTGTCGGGCAGCAGCGGCATCGTGGTCGCGACGTTCCGGGCGCTGATAAAGTTCTACAACGTCGAGATCGCCAAGGAGGTCATGCCCGGCCTGGTGCTGTCGGTCGAGCGCGACGAACTGGGCATCACCGCCGGCCTGCAGGACCGCGTGATCCAGACCTACGAGGGCCTGGTGCACATGAACTTCGACCGCAAGCTGCTCGAGTCGCGCGGCTACGGCGAGTACACGTACCTTCAACCGAAACCCATGCCTCCGTTGTACGTCGCCTACGACGCCGAGCGCGCCGAGATTTCCGACGTCACTCATCGCAACCTGAAAGCACTGTGGGAGAAAGGCGACCCGACGGTCGTCGGCGCCATGGACAAGCTGCGCGCCTTAGTGGACCGCGGGCAGTCGGCGATCAAGGCGGGCGACTGGGACGAACTGCACAAGGTGACAAACGAGAACTTCGAGATCCGCAAGACCATCATGCCGATCGCGATGGAGAACCAACGCATGATCGACGTCGCCCGCAGCGTCGGCGCCAGCGCCAAGTTCGCCGGCAGCGGCGGCGCGATCTGCGGTGTCTATCACGGCGAGAAGCAGTACAACGACCTCGTGGCCGCGCTCGGCGAGATCAAGTGCAGCGTGCTGAAGCCCGTGGTGTATGAGGATTAGGAAGGTCGGATACGTGCTTCACTGATTCCACTGACCGATGCGCGTCAACTGCAAAATGTCTTCCAAAAGGGAGCCCACAGGCTGGCGGACACAACCTCTTGGTTGATCTGGGACGTGTCATCCCGATGCGAGCCTTGGCGACCTGACCCATCTCCCAAGGCGGAGAACCGTCCGTGGTTCGAGATCCCTCAGGTCGCCTTAGGCTCCCCTCGGGATGACAGTCGATTGGCCCACCGGCTTCATTGCTAAATCGCGAGCTCCCTACGCCACCGGCACGCTGGTGCGGCTCGTAGGGCGGGTGATCTTCGACCAGGCGCGCTTCACCGTGGCGCGCAAGCCGCGCCACGCGCGGCCGCCGGTCTTCAGGTTCGTGTGAATCGTCATGTCGATCGGCGAGTTCGGACGCGGCTTGTGTTCCCACGTCTCGTTCGGTGACGCTTCCAGCGCAACGGACTGCCGTGCCTCGGCGTAAATGCTTTCCCAACTGTTCGACGAGTCGGCCAACAGCATCTCCTGCGCCTGGTCTGCACCCTTGGCGACGGGACGAGGCTTGGGGGTCGGGCGCGCGTTCTGGTCGCGCTGCTCGCGGCCTAGTGGAATGACCTTCGGGATATCGGCGATGATCTCGTCGGCCTCCACTGGGGGCTTGAACTCGAAGCCCGCCATGGTGCCGGCGAGCGCCTCCACCGGGTCGGCGGGCCGCTCGCGTTTGGCCGGGGCCGCCGGGGCGTCGGCGATGTCGCCGGCGAAGAAGTTGACCTTCGTCCGCCCGATGCGGATCGTCTGGCCGTCCTCCAGTTTGAACTGCTTTACCTTGGCGCCGGCCACGATCGTGCCGTTCTTGCTATCGAGGTCCGTCACCACCCATTGGCCATCCACCTGTTCCAGCCGGCAATGCTTGCGCGACAGCAGGATATCGCGAATGGAAACATCGCAGTCCGGCGAACGCCCGATCGTCACTGGCCCACCCAGCGCTTGCCGTTCGAACTCACCGATTTTGTCACTGATGATGAGGTACGCCATGACGCTACAGATAATATCGGCCCTTCGGCGAATCGGACGGCAAACTTTGTCGAAACCTCGCCTGCCGATGAGGCTACCGATGTAAGCTACGCATCTTAAATCGCTTGCGCTGGCAGGTCAGGTCTAATAAATTTCGTTCAGCAAGATGTTAGGAAAGGTGCGGGTTGGGCGCAAGGCTGGCAGACGAAACCCTCCCGCCTCGCGCGCTGTTGTCATCCCGAGCGGAGTGGTAGCGACTCGGGGGATTTCCCATGGTCGAGCATCGTCCGACTGGACAGATCCCTCAGGTCGCTACCGCTCCCTTTGGGATGACATACCGCTTGTTGGCGATCACACATCGGTTTTGTCCGCCAGCCTTTGGTCGACGAAACCGCAAGCGATGCTCTCACCATCTTGACACGCGCCGCGATAAGCGATGCACTGAGCGACCGATGTCCAGACGCGTCTTCCTTTCCGTCGCCGAGGTCAGTGGCGACCAGCACGCCGCCCAGCTCATCCATAGCCTGCGCCAGCTCGAATCTTCGATCGAGATCGAAGCGATCGGCGGCCCGCTCATGCGCAAGGCTGGCTGCAAGGTGCTGCATGAGACCGTCGCCAATGCCGCGATGGGCATGGGTGGAGTTGGACGCTATTTCGAGCTAAAAAAGGTGCTTAAACAGGTGGAAACCCACCTTTTGGCCAATCGGCCAAGCATCATGATCGGCGTCGACTCCCCGAGCATGAACTTCCACTTCGCGGCGCTGGCGAGGCGGTTGGGCGTGCCGTTTTTGCAGTATGTCGCGCCGCAGGTCTGGGCGTGGCGCGAGGGGCGCGTGAAGAAGATCGCCCGCACGATCGACCGCGTCGCCTGCATCCTTCCGTTCGAGGAGGCGTACTTTCGCGGCAAGGGGGTGAACGCGACGTTCGTCGGTCACCCGTTGTTCGATGAGCTGCCCGCCGACCGTGGCCAACCGTTTGAGACGAAGTTCCCCAGCCGCCCCCCCATCGTCGGTCTGCTGCCCGGCTCGCGGCGCGGTGAGGCGGTGAACCATTACGCCGCCATGCTGGAGATGGCGACGCGCATCCGGCAGGTTTTCCCCAAGGCGCGGTTCGTCACCCCCACCGTCGATGCGACGCACGAGATCGTGACGCAACTGGCGAAGGGGCGCGCCGATGTGACGGTCGAGCAGGACGCGTTCGACCGCCTGGTGCCGCAGTGCGACCTCTGCATCACCGCCAGCGGCACCGCAACGCTGCACGTCGCGGGGTACGGCGTGCCGATGGTCATCATGTACCGCGGTGGCAGTCGGCTGACGTATTACGGCATCGCGCAGTGGCTGATCATCACCAAGAAGTTCGCGCTGGTGAACCTGCTGGCCGACCCGGACGAATGGGTCGCTCCCGAGTTCATCCCCTGGTTCGACGACCCCGAACCCGTCGCCGCCTCCGCCATCGACTTCCTGCAAAACCCGGACAAGCTCAAGGCCCAGCACGACCGCCTGCTGCGCCTCATCAAAGACCTCGACCGCCCCGGCGCGAGCATGAACGTCGCGAAGATCGCGTTCGAGATGATGGAGAAGAAGGGCTAACCACGACTGCGCGAAGACACGAAGAAGTGCGGGTTTATGTGGTGTTATGACGCGACGAAGTGATGCTAATCCGTCATCTTGAGGTACTCTGAAGGATCTCCCTCCGTATTCGCTTCGGGAAGGAAGAGATCCTTCGGAGTACCTCAGGATGACGAGGTTCTTCCAACTGAATCGCTCCGTCCTATTCGCGTTTCACTCCGTGTCTTCGTAGTTCAACTAAACTCCAAGATGACGCAAACCTCCCACAACGTCGCCGACACCGAGCGCATCGCCGCCGGCCTGGCGCGCTCGCTACAGGGTGGCGAATGCATTGCGATGCACGGCGATATGGGGGCGGGGAAGACGCAGTTCGTCCGCGGGCTGGTGGGTGGATTGGGGGGCGATACGCGCTCGGTCAGCAGCCCGACGTACGTGTTGCTGAACGTCTACGACACCGGCCGGCTCACCGTCTACCACTTGGACGCCTATCGCGTCCACGGCCCCGACGACTTCGACGCCATCGGCTTCACCGAACTGCTCGAACAAGGCGGCGTCGTCGTCATCGAATGGCCCAGCCGCGTCGCCGAGCTACTACCACCCAACCTGATCCACGTCACCCTCACCCCAACCGTCGAAAGCCAGCGGCAGATCGAGATCAGCTAGCCATCGCACGCCCCATTGGGATTTGGTGCTCGGTCATTTGTTGGTCATTGGTGCTTGGTATTTGGGAATTTTGCGACCTATCCCTTCACCGCACCCGCCGACAGGCCCTTCACGAACAGGCGCATCGTGAACAGGAACAGCACGATCAGCGGGATGCTGGCGATCGTGTAGCCGGCCATGAGTTCGCCCCACTTTTTCACGTACTCGCCGTCCAGGTACATCAGGCCGGTGGTCACCACCGGCTTGCTGGGGACGGCGACCAGCGGCAGCATCAGGCTGTTCCAGTTGCCGATGAACTGCATGATCGCCAGCGTGCCCATTACGCTGCCGCTCATGGGCAGGACGATGTTCCAGATCTGCTGCAGGTGGCCGGCACCGTCGATCTCGGCCGACTCGAAGAGTTCCTTGGGGATGTCCTCGATGAACTGCCGCAGGATGAAGACGCAAACCACCTGTCCGCCGACGGCGCCGGTGAGGACGATGGCCCAGAGGCTGTCGAAGAGGTTCAGGTTGATGATGAGCGTGAAGAGCGTCACCAGCGTGGCGGCGGTGCCGGGCAGAAACATCGTGGCGACCAGCCCGTAGTAGACGACCTCGCGGCCGGGGAAGCGGTAGCGTGCCAGGACGTAACTGGTCAGCAGTGCCGCCATCAGGCAGAGCGCGACGGCGCCGGTGGTGACGACCAGCGTGTTGGCGATGGCGCCGTTGATCGCGTCCCACCCCTTCTGCCAGTTGGCCCAATTCCACAGCCCCGGGGCGTCGAACGTGAACGGGTTGGCAACGAACTGGTCGTTGTTCTTAAAACTGATGACGAACATCAGGTACAGCGGGAAAAACGCGAAGAACAGCACGAACGCCATGATGCCGTGCTTGAGCGTCTCTTTGAGGGGGCTGACTTTGGTGGCCATGATTTCATTTGCGATTTGCGATCGCCGATTTGCGATTGAAAGACTGAAACGACTTAAGTCTCCTTCTTTCCACTCGCAAATCGGCAATCGCAAATCGGCAATTCCTTACTTATCTACCTTCACGTACTTCTGATACACGATCGTGATCGCCAGGATCAGCACGAAGAGCACCATGCCCAGCGCGCAGGCATAACCGAACCGGCCCTCGACGAACGCGCTCTTGTACATGTACAGGCCGGGGACCATGCCGACGTTGCCGGGCCCGCCGTCCGGCCCGAGCAGCAGGAAGATGAGGTAATAGTCGCCCAGCGTGCCGATCGTCATGAAGATCAGGTTGATGCGGACCTGCGTGAGGATGAGCGGCAGTTCGAGCGACCAGAGCTTGCCAATGCTGCCAAGGCCGTCGATCTCGGCGGCCTCGTAGACGTCCTGGCTGATGTTCTGCAGGCCGGCGAGGTAGATGAGCACGCCGACGGTGCCCACCCAGGGAAAGCCCCAGAAGATGATGGCGGGGATGATCAGCTTGCTGTGGCCCAGCCAGGCGGGCGCACCGGTGAGGAACGCCTGCGTGGGCGTGGTCCAGATCATGGTCGCCAACAGGAAGAACGACGCCGCCGTCAGGGCGAGCGCGCCGGCCCAGGTGTGCCAGCCGGTGTTCACCCGCTGCCGCAGCGCCGCAAGTGCGATGGCGACGGCGCACATGATCAGGAACGCCACGACGACGACGCCCACCACGACCAGCACCGGGTTGCCCAACACCTGCTGCAGCGAGCCGGACAGCACGTCCCAGTAGGCCCAGGCGGCGGCAAACGACAGGAACATCCACCCCACCCACGCTCGCATCGCGGAGCGAATGGTCTTCTGTGTAAACAGGATCAGCGCGCCGATGATCGCCAGCCCCCACACGCCCCCCAACGGGTCGATGACCGCCTCGCGCACCGGAGACAGCGTGGCGGCGACCTTCGGCATCGCCGTGTCGAGCCAGTTCAGCACGCCCATGAGGCCCGTGCCATTCAGGAACTTGTTCAGCACGCCGGTCGTCGAGTCGTAGAACGTCTTCCAGACCAGCAGCCCGACCAGCGCCGGGATGATCATCGGGATGACGAACAGCACGCGGTAGATGTACTGCCAGCGGTCGCTGCGAATGCGGTGCAACGCCACGGCCGCGAAGATGCTGGGCCACATCTTGAACAGGTTGGCCACCAGCAGGATGCCAACGAGTTGGAACGAGCTCCAGAAGAGCGCATCACGCGTGAAGGCGTCGACGAAGTTCTTGAACCCGATGAACTCGCTGATCTTGTCGCCGTCCCAGTTGTACAGCGAGTACTTGACCGCGCCCCACTGCGGGTAGTACGTGAACAGCAGCATCCCGAGCAGCGTTGGGAGCATGAGCGCGAACAGCACGAGGTACAACCGCGTGCGGTGCACAAGCTTGGCACCACGCCGCGAGCGGGCGACCCCCACCGGCTTCTTTCGCGTGATGATCCCGGTGGCGGCATTGGTTGAAGCTGCGGTGGTCATAGTGACGTAGTTTCCGGAAAAGTAAGGTTGACACCCCATCGCTTGTCCTGCCCGTTCCCCCAGAAGGCCAGAACGTCGACTGATCCGCCGTCGCCCGCCGCCCGTTCTATATTCGTGCTGATCTGCACATCGAAGCGACGCGGAGGGTCACCTCGACACGGGTGGTCGCAGGCAGAAACTTAGATCGGTGGAATCGGGTGTCCGCGTAGTTCCTCGTATCGGGCCGCCGACTCGGCGCCGTTGTTCTTGATGACCTGTTGCAGCAGCGCCTTGCGCAGCTTCTCGGTGGCGTCGGCCTCGGCGCTGGGGTCGAGCAGCTTGCGGGTGGCCTGCATGGCAAGCACGCGTTCCTGGTTGCGGCTTTCGCGCACGAGCATGTCGTGATCGAGCGACCAGGCCCGGTCCCCGCCATAGGTCGGATTGCGGATGGCCTCGTTCACGGTCTTCACCATCGATTCGTACGACGTCTCACCGCTGTAGAACAGCGTCTCCTGGCCCGAGAGGACGTTGCCGACCTGTGCGCCGATGTTGAACTGCACGTGCGACGTGTAGCCAGTGGGATCGGGGACGAACGGCCGCATGAGCTCGCTGGGTTCGGCGCCGATCGTCACCGGCGGCCAGTTGGCTGCCTTATTCATTTTCTCGTTGGCTCGCTGGCTGGTGAGGTAGCGCAGGAAGTCCAGCGCCCGCTCCTGGTTGGGCGACCCTTTGAAGACCGCGAACGGCACGCCCCAGGCGCCTGCGTCGGCGGCGCGACCACTGACGTACTGGCCCCACCGTTCGTCGGGCGCAGGCAACGGGAAGTCGATCACGGCCAGGTCCCACCCCTTGCCGTCCATCGCGTTGCGAATGCCCTCGGCATCCCACGAACCGGTGCCCAGAAATATCGCGCGACCCTGCGAGAAGTTGAACTGCGCCTGCTGCCTGTCGATGGCGGCATAGCCCTCGCCCAGCAGGCCGGCGAACGCTTCCATCATCTCGTAATAGGCCTTCACGGACGGCGTGTCGAAGCCGACCTTGTTCTTCAGCACGCCCTCGTAGGTCTCCAGCGGCGAGATCATGCCGTCCAGATTGATGTCGAGCTGCGGCTCAAGCGACGTCGTGAACGCAACGTTATATCGCCCGTAGAAGAACTTCAGCGAGTAGGTGCTGGCGACGGTGCGGATCGGTTGCTTGGTCCGCTGCGCGTAGTCGTTGACCGCCTTGCCGATGGCCATCAACTCACCCAAGGACTTCGGGGTCTGCTTTGACCCGGTAACCTCTTCCAGCAGCGTACGGTTGACGAAGATGCGCGTGCCGGCCAGCGTCGCGGGGATCGCGTAATAGTCGAGCAACTTCGGGCGGTACCCGATCTTCATGCCATCGAGCGTCGTCTCGCGCCAAGGCACCCCTTCGAGGTTCGTGCCGCGGTTGTACGGGTTGGGAGCGGACAGTTCGCCGCCGAGCGCCAGAAAGTAGCGCACCATCGATTCGTCATTGGAGGCGTACTTGGACATGCCCGACTCGATCAGGTCCGGCGCGGTGCCGCTGATCAACTGCGTGTTCAGCCATTGTCCGTACACCTTTTCGGTGATCGGCATCTGCACGATGCGGACGTCGGGGTGCAGCTTTTCGTAGTCGTCGATCACGCCCTGAAGCGCCGCACGGAAGCCATCCTCCAGTTGCCAATGGCAGACGCGCAGGACCGTGCGACCATCGGACCCGGAGAGCTCACGGTTGCCGCGGATGACCTGGATGAGGCTGGCGATCATCGCCACGCTCAGCACCGTGACGCCGACGACGGTGGAGTTGAGGAAGCCCTTGCGTGGTACATCAGCCATTGGTGGTTCCTCCGAGGTTGGGGATGGGCGTCTCAACGGGCCGTGTGCCCGGGGGCGCGGACATGGGCACGGTGGTGGGTTGGGTGGCAGGAGCGGGCTCGGCCGAACCGGCGGTGCCGAGGCGGATCTTCGGGACGGGTGCGCCCAGTCGCTTCAACGCCATCTGCGACTCGTACGCCTTACCACTGACGGCGGCCTCAGTGACGATGCGCGTGTAGAACCTGATCGCCGTCGGCACGTCACCCACCCGCTCGCCCAGCTGTGCGACGCGCCACCAGACGCGCCCAATGTCTGAATCGTCCAACCAACCAAGGCGGTCGGCATTCACGTAGGCCTTCAGAGACTTGGAAAAGTCGGCCAGCGGGTAGAAGTACGTGTCGCCGAGGTACTGCCACATGCCCGACGCCAGCGGGCCGTCCGGGTAGGCGGAGAGGTAGCGTTCGAGCACGTCGACGCCCGCCTTCACGTCATCGGGCTTGTACGACTGCACGTAGGCCGACGCCAACCGAAGCGTCGCCTCAGCGGCGATCTCCTCGTTCGGAAAGCGTTCGGTGACGGTCGCGTAATACTTGCGAGCCGTGTTGAGGTCGGGCACGTCGCCGTAGTAGTCGCGCAGCTCGGCGATGCGGCCAAGGTTCATCAGCGACCGCGCAGCGAATCTCGACCCAAGCTCAGGCTTGGACAAAGCTTGGTAAAGCTTGGCGGCCTCATCTATCTTGGCGGGGTCGGCCGGGGAAACGTGCTGGGCGGCGACGGCGGTGCCGTAGGCGGCTTCCTGCCACTGGGCGGAGCCTTCCTCCGTGTCGCTCATCGCGGCGCGGTAGAGCCTGCCGGCCCGGTCCCAGTTGAAGAACGCGATCTGCTCGCTCGCCTCCCGCAGCGTCTGTGCGACGTCCGTCTGGCCCATCGCCGGCGCGGTCCACGCCAAGGAGGCCGCCAGTAGACAGGGAATGAGTGCGGTCCGAAATCGGATTGCAGAGTTCATCATTGGGGGGTGCCCAGCATACCTAAGCAACGCGCCGCGATCAAACTCGTTTCACGTAGGCGGACGTTAACAGGCGCGTTACCAAATCTCAGTCAAGCGCAATCGGCGCATGTGCTTGCTTCAATGTGATCCGGCTCGTGCCAAAGGGTCGCACGCGGCGGTCGTTTCGTCTAATCTCCGGTGCGACGACCATCCCAAGGTTGATAAACCCGGGAGCACCGCCCATGCGTGATCCACTGACGGCGTTCGAACACAAGTTGATCCTCACGCACTTTCCACAGGGCAGCACAGCCGTGGGCTCGATGTCGTTTCCGGGGCACAACAAGCGGTACCCGCTTCGCGTGACCGTCACGCTGCCCGACGGCCGGGAAGAAACGGTGGTGTTGCGCCAGGACGACAAGCCGGGCGGCAGTCACTTGGAATCGCAGTTGTTGCCGGTGCTGCACCGGTTGGGCCTGCCGGTGCCGCAGGTGCTGGCGGGGCCGACGGTCGATCCAACGCATCCGGACAGCCCGGCGAAGATCGTCTTCTCGCTATTAACGGGTACCGACCTGCTGCGATCTTGTTGGGACACGACCTCAAACCGGCTCGATTTTATTGCCGAAACCACGCTCGACGCGATCGATCGCCTGCACGCCCTGACCGAAGCCGTCACCGCCGACCCCGTCGCCAAGATCATCCCCCGCCATTCGCTCGCCGACGAGCTTAAGCAGGTCCGGCAGACCGGTGGGCGCTGGACGAGTCACCCGCTGTTCGCCGAGGCGCTCGAACGGGTGACACCGGCGGTGGAGACGATCGAGACGCCGCTGGTCTTCAGCACAGGCGATTACAACCCTGGCAACTTCCTCACCGATGGCGAGACCGTCACCGGTTACGTGGACTTCGCGTGGACCTGCTTTCAGGATCCGTACGTTGGCATCACGCGCTACTGGCTGAACGAATGGTATCCGCTGAACAAGGTCGGCATCGTCGAACGCTACCTGTTCCGCCACAACGTACCGCGGACCGAGTTCGCGCCCCGGCTGGTGGTGCGGGCGCTGGCGATGCTGCAGAACGAATGCATCCCGGTCGATCCAAAGAACGATCCGACACGCGACAAAACCTTGGAATTGTTGAAACTAGGCCTGGCCGGCCTGCAATAGCACGCGCGGCGAACGAGTCGCAGGCAGTCCATTGACGGACATCAGGAGCGCAAGATTATGTGGCAGCAGTATCGCAAGACCTTCTGGCCGATGCAGGCCTTCATCTTCATCCTGTGCGCGATCGGCTACTTCTTCGTGAAGATGCCGCTGCCCGCGGCGCTGTTCCTGTACGTGATGTTGCAGTTCGGCTCGTTGTTCGGCGCCTGGTGGGGCATGCGATTGCGCAGCCAACTCGAGAAGCCCGAAAATCGCCTGCCGTTGGAACGGTAGCAACAGGCGGGTGAGTCCCCGCCTACTTCAGTTCCCCTGACGGCGCGGTCTTTTCGATCACCTTCTCGACGGCGATCTCGGCGACGGTCTTGTTGCGGCGCTTACGCCAGATGATGTACGCCACAACGATCACGACCGCAACAACGATGCCGCCGATCACCCAGTGTTCGTACGGCTTGATCGTCCGCCGGATCGATTCGACGTCGTCCAGCTTGCGCCCAAGGTAATACCCCAGCGCAACGAACAGCCCGCCACTGACGAGCGCCGCGATGCCGTCGGCGATCACGAACTTCACGAAGTTGAACCGCGTTGCCCCCGCCGCCACCACCATCGCGCCGCGAATGCCCGCAAACAACCGCCCCACCGCCACCACCCAGATGCCGTACCGCTCGAACAACTGCTCGGCCTTCAGGATGCGGGCCTCGGTCAGATGTTTGCCGACGAACGGCACCTTCGTGATGTTCAACCCGTACTTACGACCCAGGCTGTACAGCACGCAGTCGCCACCGATGATCCCCAGCCATGCGAGCGAGCCGACCACCCAGATGTTCCACCCCTTGGCCACGAAGAACCCGCCGATGATCAGCGGAATATCCTCCGGCAACGGCAGGCCGAGCCCGCAGGCGAACAGCAACGCGAAGATCGCGATCGGACCGCCCACCTCGATCCATCTCTCGACCGTGTTGGCGTCAAATAAAGCTAGGAGCGCGAAGGGAATCATGGGCGATCAGAAGGTACGGGAAATTTCCGAATGACGAAACGGGAATGAGGAAGCAAATCCGATTAACGAAGCCCGGTGGCGATAGACCCTGTCATCCCGATGGAAGGCTTGCCGACCTGAGGCTAGGGGACAAAACCTCGGCCCCTATGCGCTACCTGTCATCCCGAGGGGAGCGGTAGCGACGCGAGGGATCTCCCATGTCCCACACCTTCCGTTGATCGAGATCCCTCAGGTCGCTACCGCTCCCTTCGGGATGACATGGGGTTTTGTCCGCTAGCCTTTCGGTTCCCATCGGGATGACCCTGTCGCGCAAGGCGACAGCGGGTTGACTAGCCATTACGTTCGCCTGCATCTTTGATCGGCCCATTCGTCATTCTGGTTTGGTCATTGGTCATTTCTAAATGTAGTACATCTCCTGCTGCGAATTCGTGGCCTTGCCGACGTGGTCCATGAGTTCTTCAAGGCTCATCTGGTCCAGCGCCTCGTTGGTGGCGTCGGTCAGGCGATTGTTGAGCAGGCGCACCGCCACCTCGCCGGGCGTCGACTCCCCGACGGCGTCGGGCTCGCGGATGGTCAACCGCCCTTCCAACCGGCGGACGAGTTCGCCAACACGAATGTCCTTGGCCGGTCGCGACAGCCGATAACCCCCGCCACTGCCCACCTTGCTCTCGAGGAACCCACCGCGGCGCAGCGCCAGCAGGATGGACTCCAGGAACTTGTTCGGCAGTTCTTCCTGCCCCGCCAGATCGCGTGACTGCACGAACTCGCTCGGCCGCAACCGCGCCAACTGCACGATCGCCCGCAAGCCATACTCGGTCCGCTTGGATAATCTCAATCCGGCATCTCCTACTGGAATGGTAGGCGAGCATAACTGAGGGAAGCACCCTCGGCCACCCCGCGTAGGGGCAGGCCTCCGTGCCTGCCCTCCTTCTTTTCCCAGAACAAAGAGGGCAGGCACGGAGGCCTGCCCCTACGCGCGCTGGACACAGAGTGGGTTCTCAGACAGAACCCAGTTGAAGCGGTGGATTGCCCCGTCTTGAACCAATGGCCAGTGGCTGATGACTCGCGGCTCCACTGCAACCTTCCGCTCGCTTGGCCCTATAGTGAGGTAATGCTTCGCCACACCGCCTCAATCGTCCTGCTCGTCCTCACGCTGCTCGGCGGCGCGACCGCGTCCGCCCAACCGGCCAAGGCTACGGTCGACGCGGCCATCAGCACGTCGCAGTTGCTGCCGGGACAGGAATCCGTCGTCGCCGTCACCATCAACGTGCCTGAAGGCCTGCACGCGCAGTCGCACACGCCGACGAAAGAGAACTACATCAAGCTGACCGTCACGCCCGATGCGAACGACGCGTTAACCTTTGGCGAGCCGCGTTATCCGCCGGGGGTGAACAAGACGTATCCGGCGCTCGGTGAGCTGAACGTGTACGAGGGAACTGTCGTCGTGCAGATTCCCGTGCAGGTGCCCGCCGGCGCCCAATCGGGACCCGTGACGATCGCCGGTAAAGTGCGGCTGCAACTGTGCGACGACAAGGTCTGCTTCTTCCCGCAAAACGTGCCGTACTCGATCGAAACGTCGATCGCGCCCCCGGGCACCGCCGTCGAGACGTCGCAGACCGGCGCGTTCGCGCCGATGGCTACTGCTGATGCCACCGCCGCCGCCACGCCCGCCCGCAGCGCGTGGGTGTGGTTCGCGATCGCGTTCGGGGCCGGCATCATCTTCAACCTCATGCCCTGCGTGCTGCCCGTGCTGCCGCTGAAGGCGATGGGCTTTTACGAAGCGGCCCAGCACAGTCGGCTGCGCTCGGTCGGATTGGCGCTGGCGTTTACCGTTGGCATCGTCGCAGTGTTCGGCGTGCTGGCGGTGCTGATTCTCGTGACGAAGCAACTGACGTGGGGCTCGCAGTTCAGCAACCCGTGGTTTCTCTGGCCGATGGTCGCGATCCTCGCCCTCATGGGCATCGGCCTGATGGGCCTCTTCTCGCTCAGCCTGCCGACCGCCGTCTACAGCGTCACGCCGCGCCACGACACGGTCGGTGGCAACGTCGGGTTCGGCATTCTGACGGCCATCCTCTCCACCCCCTGCACCGCCCCGCTCTTTCCCGCACTCCTGCTCTGGGCGCAAACGCAGCCGACCGCCCTCGGCGTCGGCGCGATGCTGATGGTCGGCGTCGGCATGGCGGCGCCGTACCTCGTGCTGAGCGCGTTCCCCCAGTTGGCGATGCGCATGCCGCGCGTCGGTCCGTGGGCGGAGCTGTTCAAGCAGATGATGGGCTGGCTGTTGATCGGCAGCGCGGTCTTCTTCGCCGCGGGCCGACTGATTTCCGGCAGCAACTTCCTCTGGGCCATCGTCGCCGTCGCGGTGATCGCAGCCATCTTCCTCATCGCCCGCACGATCGCGCTGGGTGCAGGCCGGCGCGGCATCGCGGTCGCCAGCACGATCGCCGTGCTGCTGTTCGGCTCCACCTTCGCCTACGCCGGCCACATGAACGGCCTGTTCACCGACACCGTGAAGTGGACGCCCTACTCCGACGAAGCCCTCGCCACCGCCCGCGCCACCGGCCGACCGGTGCTGGTCAAATTCACCGCCAACTGGTGCGGCAACTGCCAGTACATCGAAGCGACCGTCTTCCACGACCGCGACACGGTAAACGCCATCGAGTCCGGCAATGTCTTGGCGTTGAAAGCCGACCTGACGCACGACGGCGCAAGGGGCACCAAACTGCTGAACGAACTAAACCCCGGCGGCGGCATCCCCTTCACCGCCATTTATCGGCCGCAGTCCGAGAAGCCAATCACGCTCAGCAGCATCTACACGACGCCGACGCTCATCGACATGATCGCGCCGCGCGAAATCTCAGCGGGCCGATAATTTTCCGCTTTCCTAACTAAAAGACTTGTTCCGACCTCGCGTAAATTATCCGGCGCCGCCGGAAGATATATCCGCCCTCCGGAAGATATTTGCGACGGCCGGAAGATATTCGCGACCGCCGGAAGATATTCGCAGCCACCGGAAGATATTTCCGCCCGCCGGATGATATTGCGACGGCCGGAAGATATCTGCAGCCACCGGAAGATATTTCCGCCCGCCGGATGATATTTGCGACGGCCGGAAGATATCCGCAGCCACCGGAAGAGATTTCTGCCCTCCGGATGATATCCGCGACCGCCGGATGAGATTTGCAGCGGCCGGATGTTATCTCTGCGCTCCGGATGAAATTTGCGGCGGCCGGATAATATTCGCAGCCGCCGGATGTAATTTGAAACGGCCGGATGAGATCTGCAGGCTCCGGATGTTATCGCTGCCCTGCGGATATCTTCCCGGCGTCGCGGGACTTTCCCACGTCTCGCGGGAATTCATACGGATCGTGATTAATTGATGCGCGGACTCGTCATCCTGAGCGGTGTTTAAGAACAGTGTCGCGTCCGCTCCGACCGTGGCATGGGCGTCTCGCCCATGCGTGTGTCAGGTCGGCTGATCTGGTTGGTTGTTGAGCCGCGATCGGCGCAACATGCCCAAATAATGGCCTTCGTTCCAATCCGACAGCATGGGCGAGACGCCCATGCCACGGCCGGAGCAGACCCAGCCGACTTAGTAAACACCCTCTCAGGATGACGAGCGCGCGGTTTAATCACGATTC